>DATBCZ010000194.1:0-4805 GCA_036270175.1 Steroidobacteraceae bacterium
GCTCTTCTCGGCAACAAACACGAACCGGGCGGCTTTGTTCAGCCGCGCGCCGCCGCAGTCCGGGCACGGCCGTAGACCCAGGTATTTCGCCAGCTCTTCGCGGACGGTGGCGGATTCGGTCTCGCGGAACCGCCGCTCGAGATTGGGAATGATGCCTTCGAACGGATGGCGCTTGCGGGAAGTCTTCTTGCCTTCCGTGTAGCGGAATTCAATGGGCTCTTCACCGCTTCCATACAACAACACCTTGTGGACCTCGGGAGTGAGCTCGGTCCAGGGTGTCTCGATGTCGAACGAATAGTGCTTGGCGAGCGACTGAATGAGTTGGAAATAGTGCGCGTTGCGCCGATCCCAGCCGCGCACCGCGCCGCTCGCGAGCGACAGACCCGGATTGACGACCACGCGGTTGGGATCGAAAAACTCCTTGGTGCCGAGGCCGTCGCAGGTGGGGCAGGCACCGGCCGGGTTGTTGAACGAAAACAGCTTCGGCTCGAGGGTCGGGACGCTGTAGCCGCAGACAGGGCAGGCGTGCTTGCTGGAGAAAACCAACTCTTCGCGCTCGGGCTCATCGAGGAAGGTGAGACGGGCCAGTCCGTTCGACAGGCGCAGCGCGGTCTCGAAAGACTCCGCGAGCCGCTGTCCCGAATCGGGGCGCACGCGCGTCCGGTCGACCACTGCTTCGATCGTGTGCTTGCGTTTCGGGTCGAGCTTGGGCGTGCCGTCCATGTCGTAGATGCGGCCATCGACGCGCACGCGCACGAAACCCTGCGCGGCCAGGTCCTCCAGCACTTGCGCGTGCTCACCTTTGCGATCGCTGATCAACGGAGCGAGCAGGGCAACCGCGCTGCCCTCAGGCAATTTCAACACGTGGTCGACCATCTGACTCACCGTCTGCGCCGTCAGATCGATGAGATGATCAGGGCAGCGCGGAATGCCTGCCCGTGCAAACAGCAACCGCAGATAGTCGTAGATCTCGGTAACTGTCCCGACTGTCGAGCGCGGATTGTGCGACGTCGCCTTCTGCTCGATGGCAATCGCCGGCGACAAGCCCTCGATGGAATCGACATCGGGCTTGTCCATCATCGACAGGAACTGCCGCGCATACGCGGACAGAGATTCAACGTAGCGCCGCTGACCCTCGGCGTACAGCGTGTCGAAGGCCAGCGAAGACTTTCCGGAGCCGGATAAACCGGTGAGCACGATCAGCCGGTCGCGCGGCAGATCCAGATCGACGCTTTTGAGGTTGTGGGTGCGCGCCCCGCGGACGCGTATCTGCTGCATCAGGGTCTTTATTTCCAGAAAACCATCTAGTGTACTCCCCGCGGTCCTTTAGAATGTCCCCATTCACTTTGAGGGCTGTCTATGGCGCGCGGAATCAATAAAGTCATCCTGGTCGGCAATCTTGGTGCGGACCCCGAGACCCGCGCCATGCCATCCGGCACCACCGTCGCCAATCTGCGGATTGCCACCAGCGAGAGCTGGCGCGACAAGCAGAGCGGCGAGCAGCAGGAGCGCACTGAGTGGCACCGGGTCGTGCTCTTCGGCCGGCTGGGCGAAATTGCCGCCGAGTACCTGAAGAAGGGCTCGCAGGTCTACATTGAGGGCAGCCTGCGTACACGCAAGTGGCAGGACAAGCAGGGCCAGGAGCGCTACTCGACCGAGATTGTCGGCAACGACATGCAGATGCTGGGCGGCCGCGGTGGCGGCGGCGGCGGCGGTGGAGCAGGCGGCGGTGGCGACTTTGAGCGCGCCTCGAGCGGTGGCTCGGGTGGTGCTCGGGGTGGCCGTAGCAGCGGGGGTGGTGGCGAACCCTACCCGGATGAGTACGCCCATTCCGGCGGCGGCGCTGGCGGCAGCGGTAAGGCCGAAGATTTCGACGACGACATTCCGTTCTAAGTACCTAATTTCGTTAATTTTTTAACGAATCGGGGCCTGCTGCAGGTGCGAAAGCTTCGCGCCTGGGGCCCCGAGGCCTTAGAATTTGCGGCTTCCCCTATGGCCCGCCGTTACTTCATTAAGACTTTTGGCTGCCAGATGAATGAGTACGATTCTGCTCGTATGGCAGACGTGCTCCACGCAGGCGGCGACCTTTCGGCTACGGACAACCCCGCTGAGGCTGACGTGTTGCTGATGAACACGTGCTCCGTGCGTGAGAAAGCGCAGGAGAAGGTGTTCTCCCTGCTCGGTGAATGGCGCAAATTGAAAGCCGAACGCCCCCACGTGGTCATCGGCGTCGGTGGTTGCGTTGCGAGCCAGGAAGGGGACGCGATCACGAAGCGGGCCCCGTTTGTGGACCTCGTTTTCGGACCGCAAACGCTGCACCGTCTTCCCGAGATGATTGCCGAGCTTCGTCGTACCGGTCGTTCGCAGGTCGACGTGAGCTTTCCGGAAATCGAAAAGTTTGATCACCTGCCGGCGCCGCGTGCCGAAGGCGCGACGGCATTTGTGTCCATCATGGAAGGCTGCAGCAAGTACTGCAGCTTCTGCATCGTCCCCTACACACGGGGCGATGAAGTCAGCCGGCCGTTCGACTCGGTGCTCGAGGAGATACGGCATCTCGCCACGCAAGGCGTCCGCGAAATCACACTCCTCGGACAGAACGTCAATGCGTACGCTGGGGCCATGTCAGATGGCGCTGTGGTGGACCTCGCAACATTGATCCATCACGTGGCGGCTGTGCCCGGTATCGAACGCATTCGGTTCACAACTTCGCATCCGCTCGAGTTCACTGACAGCCTGATCGAGGCGTATTCGAACGTCCCGCAGTTGGCGAACCATCTGCATTTACCGGTGCAGAGCGGCTCCGACCGGATTCTCTCCCTGATGAAGCGCGGCTACACAGCCCTTGAATTCAAAGAGAAAGTCCGCAAGTTACGAAGGGTGCGGCCGGATATCAGTGTCACATCCGACTTCATCATCGGTTTCCCGGGCGAGAGCGAGCGTGATTTCAATGCCACGCTGGCACTCGTGCGCGACATGGACCTGGACCAGTCGTTCAGCTTCCTCTACAGCCGCCGTCCCGGCACTCCCGCGGCGTCGTTGCCCGACGAAGTTGAGCCCGAGGTCAAACAGGAACGGTTGACCCGGCTGCAGGCGCAACTCGAGGCGCAGGCCAGTGCGATCAGTGAAAAGATGGTCGGCACTGTGCAACGCGTGCTCGTAGAGCGCTCGGCCCGGAAGAATGCGCACGAGCTCGCCGGGAGAACCGAAAACAACCGGTGGGTCAACTTTGCCGGTCCTTCCCATTTGATCAATCAGTTCGTGGACGTCGTGATCACGGAGCTCCGTGCGCACACGCTGCGCGGCAGGCTGCTCTCCTGAAAACTCCAGTCGTCTCTACCGCCGCTGAACCCTACATGGAGTTCGAGTTAGAGCCCTCCGATAACGCGCGGCTCGCGAATCTCTGTGGTCCGCTCGATGAAAATCTGCGTTTGCTGGAGACCCGGCTGAACGTGAAGATCAGTCGGCGCGGCAATACTTTTCGCGTCACCGGTGCTCAGGCGGAGAATGCCGAGGACGCGTTGCGCGAGTTGTTTGACCTCTCCAAGGACGAGGAGATCACGCCTGAGCGAGTGCACCTCACTCTGCAGGAGCGCGAGTCAGGACAGGTCGTGGGCGACCCGCACCAACACGACAACGCGGTCCGTGTGCCGCGCGGCTTGTTGCGTGCCCGTGGCACTCACCAGCGCGAGTACCTCGCGCATATCCGCAAGGAGGACCTATCCTTCGGGATCGGTCCTGCGGGAACCGGTAAAACCTATCTTGCCGTGGCCTGCGCGGTCGAGGCGCTCAGCCAGGATCGCGTGCGCCGAATCGTTCTCGTGCGGCCGGCCGTGGAAGCCGGTGAACGGTTGGGATTCCTGCCGGGCGATCTGACTCAGAAAGTCGATCCCTACCTGCGTCCGATGTATGACGCGCTCTACGAGATGATGGGCTTCGACCGGGTTGCGCGTTTCATCGAGCGCAATGTGATTGAAGTGGCGCCGCTGGCGTTCATGCGCGGGCGCTCGCTCAACGAGTCCTTCATCATCCTGGATGAGGCGCAGAACACGACCCCTGAGCAGATGAAGATGTTCCTCACCCGGATCGGCTTCGGCTCCAAGGCCGTCGTCACCGGGGATGTGACCCAGACTGATCTGCCCGCGGGCAAACAGTCGGGCCTCGCCCAGGTGATCGATATCCTGGACGGTGTCGACGGTGTTGCATTCACCTTCTTCGATGCTCACGACGTTGTGCGCCACCCATTGGTGCAACGGATAGTTCGAGCCTACGAGGCCCGCAGCAAATGACCTTGTCCGTGGAGGTCCAGCGAACGGTCAGGAAGTGGGCTCCAACCCGCACTGACATTGCGACCTGGGCCGGCACGGCGCTGGGTCGCAAGGCGACGGGTCGTGAGCTGGGTGTGAGAGTGGTCGGGCCCGCCGAAAGCCGGCGCCTCAACGCGCAGTATCGCGGCAAGGACAAACCTACCAATGTGTTGTCATTTCCGGCCGTGGAGCTGCCGGCCGGTCCGGAGCGGCCGCTGGGCGACCTGGTGATCTGTCCGGATGTGTTGCGTGTCGAAGCGCGCGCGCAGCACAAAAGTCTGCGCGCCCATTGGGCTCACCTGGTGGTGCACGGAACCCTGCACCTGGTTGGTTATGATCACGAGGATCCCGCTGAGGCGGATCGAATGGAGCGCCGTGAGATTGCTGTGTTGCGCCGTCTCGGCTTCTCGAACCCGTACCGGAGCTCATGATGGCTAAGGACCTCAACGCGACCGGTCGTTGGCTGAAGAGAATCACCCAGAGCTTCTCGGGCGAGCCCCA
>DATBCZ010000195.1:0-15270 GCA_036270175.1 Steroidobacteraceae bacterium
GACTCGGCCAATGAGTTGCGCTTGAATATCAAGCTCAACAGCCCGCGTGGTGGGCCGGAGTTGTCGGTACAGAGCGCCACGGGCTGAGGTGACAGTGTTGGGCGCGGTCTGCCAGGCGGGATCCGGCGGACAGGTGTCATCGGGCCCGCACGCGTCGCCGGGTACGGAGGTACCGCGCGCGCAAGCGCCCTCCGCATACTTCCACTGGTTCGAATACTCCGGGCACGATCGCGTTTTCGACGCGCCACTGCCGCCGGGAGCCTACCTAAACCCGGTACTTGCCGGTTTCTATCCCGATCCCGTACGCCCGCGCGGAGCCTAACGAGTAACCGCACCTACTGCAGGTTCACAAACATCCCACCATCCACGAGCACGGCAGAACCAGTCACATACCGCGCCAGGTCCGACGCCAGGAAGACAACACATCCCGCCACATCCCGAGGCTCTCCCAGCCTCCCGAGCGGAATGCGCGCTTCAGTGTAGGCGCGCTTCTTTGGGTCCGCGAGGTCTTCCTTATTAATGTCCGTGGCGATGGTTCCCGGCATGACCGAGTTACAGCGGATCCCGTAGGGCCCCAGCGCAATCGCGCAGGACTGCATCAGTGAATGCACCCCCGCTTTCGTGGGTGTGTAATGAGCTTGCATGCCGCCGCCGACGAGTGCGCTGATGGAGCTTATGGCGATGATGGAGCCGCCTCGTCCCTGGTCCTTCATGCGATTCGCGGCGGCCTGAGTCATGTAGTACGTGCCGCTGAGATTTACAGCGAGGGTACGCTCAAACATTTCCTGCGGCGTGTCCAGGAAGGCGTGGAAGGGACAGATTCCCGCGTTGCTGACAAATACGTCGATGTGCCCCAGTTCCGCGACTGCTTTCCCGATAAACTGCGCAGCCGAGCCGCGCTCGGCAACGTCGCATTCAACTTCCACCACACGTCGGCCCAGAGCTTTCACCTCCGCCACGGTCTCATCGATCCCTTCGCGGTCACGGTACCAGTTCAGCGCCAGGTCGGCTCCCTGACGCGCGCATTCCAGTGCCGTTCCGCGGCCGATGCCGCGCGAGGCGCCCGTGATCAGAACTGTTTTGCCTTCCAGGAGCATGTTGATCCCCCTATTAACGAGATCAGGATTTCCCGTTCTTGCGGTGTCGGACCCGCGTTTTGCGAGACACCGACGTTTGACGCGATGCGGGCCGTGGCGCCTGCGTTTCTCCGCAAGCCTGCGTTGAGCGAAATGAAGCTCGCGGTGCTGCGGCGGTGGCCGCCGGTGTTGGCTTCTCCGCCCAGCCCAGGCCCTCACTGATGCGGCGTGCAGTCCCCACGACGTCCTTCGTAAGTAACTGCATACGCGCATCGCTCATGTACTGGGCGGCGCTAGCTACGCTGATAGCGGCGATAATCCGGCCAGCCACATCGCGGATGGGAGCCGCTACACAACGGACCTGATCCTCGTTTTCCTCCAGGTCGAAGGCATAGCCCGCTTGCGAGTAAGTTTGCATTCTCCCGAGCCACTCCCGCAGGGCCATCGGTGCAGGCTGGCCCCCGTTCTCCGCGCGGAAGAAGTTTGTCCAGGACTCCTCATCGTGATCGAGAATCAAAGCCTTACCCAGTCCTGTCGACGAGACCGGTTGCCGCTCGCCGACGCGGGAGCTCAGGTTGACGCGCCGCTTGCCGGAAATCTTATCGAGGTACAACACCTGCTCGCGATCGAGGACGCCCAGGTGCACGGTGTCTTCTGTCAGAAGTGCCAGCTGCTCGAGATGCGGGGCTGCGACGCGCGGTAGATCGAGTTCATCGCGCACCCGGAAGCCGAGCTCGAGAAGCTTAGGCCCGAGGCTGTAACCGCTACGGTGTACGAATGTCAGGTAGCGACGATCGGCGAGGGCGGAGGCCAGGCGATGTGTCGTACTCCGCGTGAGTTTCAGACGGTCGGCCAGGTCACCCAGCGTAATCGGCCCTTCGGCCACGAGCTCGATAACATCCAGGCCGCGGAATAGCGTCTGGCTCCCGAGGCGCGACGGCTCCACGGGGTCGTTCGCCTTGGGAGGCTTGCGGCGGCTTATAGGTGTTCTTCCCATTATGTGGTACCCATATTAGTATGTGGGACACGACGTTTCGCCCGCAATGGGCGCCTCACGGTCTCGCCGGAAAATAATCCATGACATTCCCGGTCATCCGACAGGTTCGTGCCAGCGTGATTCGCGGTGGTGGCGCCGATTACCACGACCAGCAGGGTGCCCATTGGATCGACGATCACATCGCGACGCCCATGAGCCGCTATCCGGAGTACCGGCAGAGCCGCCGCAGCTTTGGCATCAACGTGCTCGGCACCCTGGTCGTCGAGATCGAGGCGGCCGATGGAACGGTGGGATTCGCGGTGACTACGGGCGGTGAGCCCGCCGCATTCATTGTGGAAAAGCATCTCGCTCGCTTTCTGGAAGGTCGGGAGCCGTCACAGATCGAGAAAATCTGGGACCAGATGTATTTCTCCACCCAGTTCTACGGCCGCAAGGGCCTGGTGGTGAATGCCATCTCTGGCGTGGACCTTGCCCTGTGGGACCTGCTCGGCAAGCTGCGGGGTGAGCCGGTCTACCAAATGCTGGGCGGCGCCGTGCGCGACGAGCTCGTGTTCTACGCCACTGGCGCACGTCCGGACATCGCGAAGCAGTTGGGTTTTATCGGCGGCAAGCTGCCGCTACATCACGGTCCCGCCGAAGGTGAGGAAGGTTTTGCAAAGAACCTCGCCATGCTCGCAGACATGCGCGGCAAGGTCGGTCCCGACTTCTGGCTGATGCTCGATTGCTGGATGAGCCTCGATCTCAACTACGCGATCCGACTGGCCACGAAAGCGCAGGAATACGGCCTGAAGTGGCTCGAAGAGGCGCTATCTCCCGATGATTACTGGGGCTACGCCGCTTTGAAGCGCAACACCCCGCGCGGGATGTTGGTCACCACCGGGGAGCACGAGGCCACACGTTGGGGCTTTCGGATGCTGCTCGAGATGGAATGCTGCGACATCATCCAGCCCGACGTCGGCTGGTGCGGTGGGATGACGGAGTTGCTGAAGATTGCCGCGCTCGCGGACAGTCGCGGTGTGCTCGTCATTCCCCATGGCTCCAGCGTCTACAGCTATCACTTTGTCATCACACGTCACAACAGCCCGTTCGCCGAATTTCTCATGATGGCGCCGGGCGCCGACAAGGTGGTCCCGATGTTCCACCCGCAGCTCACAGGTGAGCCTGTGCCGGTGAACGGGCGGCTCAAGTTGCCCGACCGTCCGGGCTTCGGCGTCGAGCTCAACCGGAGCATCGCGCTCCATCGACCCTACGACCACTGATAATGTTGGCCCACCGTCATCACTCGAGGCTCAGTCGCCCATGAAACTGCTGCGTTACGGCCCCGCCGGCCGCGAACAACCCGGACTTCTCGATTCCCAGGGCCAGATTCGCGCGTTGGCCGGCCGCTACACTGACATCGGCCCCGAGCAGTTGACTCCGGCGACCCTGAAAGCGCTGGCCGCCATCGATCCGGCCACACTGCCGCTGGTACCGGGCACCCCGCGACTGGGCCTGCCGTTCGCCGGCACCCGGAAATTCATTGCCATCGGTCTGAATTACGCCGACCACGCCGCGGAGTCGAATTTGCCCATCCCCACGGAGCCGGTCATCTTCACCAAGGCCGTGAGTTGCCTGCAGGGTCCGAACGACCCTGTGATGCTTCCCAAGGATTCGAAAAAGACGGACTGGGAGGTGGAACTCGGGATCGTCATCGGCACCCGGGCCAGTTATGTCGAGGAGAGCGCCGCGCTCGAGCATGTCGCGGGCTATGTCGTGGTCAACGATGTGTCGGAGCGTGAATTCCAGTTGGAGCGGGGCGGTACCTGGGATAAGGGCAAGGGGTGCGACACCTTCGGCCCGGTCGGTCCGTGGCTCGTTACGCGCGATGAAGTCGGCGATGTGCAGAGCCTGGGTATGTGGCTCGATGTCAACGGGGAGCGCATGCAGACCGGTAGCACGAAGACCATGATTTTCGGGGTCAAGACACTCGTGAGTTACATCAGCCGCTTCCTGACTCTCGAGCCCGGCGACATCATCACGACGGGCACACCTCCAGGGGTGGGTGCGGGCAAGAAGCCGCAGCCGATTTTCCTCAAGGCCGGCGATTCCATCCGCCTCGGCATCGAGAAACTGGGTGAGCAACAGCAGCAGGTCATTGCCTGGCGGCGCGCCGGCTGAGACCTGCGGAGAAGACTGTGTATTCCGAGCGATTCAAGAATCGGGTAGCCGTTATTACGGGCGGCGCCTCCGGCGTCGGCCTGGAGATTGCCAGCCGCATCGCCGCCGAAGGCGGCAAGGTCAGCCTGTGGGATCGTGATGCGACGACTTTGGCCAAAGCGGTGACGTCCGTCGGCGATGGAACTCACAGCGTGCAGGTCGATGTCACGGATGCCGCGAGGCTGTCGAGCGCTGCCGAAAGTGTTTATGCGAAGTTCGGCCGGATCGACGTGTTGGTAGGGAGCGCGGGTATCACCGGCCCTACGGCGAAATTGTGGGAGTATCCGCTGGAGGAGTGGCGGCGCGTGATCGACATCGATCTGAACGGGATTTTCTACGCGTGCCGGGCGGTCGTGCCCCAGATGCTGAAGAACGACTACGGCCGCATAGTCAACATCAGCTCCGTGGCGGGCAAGGAAGGCAACCCGAATGCCTCGGCCTACTCGACCGCGAAGGCGGCGGTGATCGGACTCACGAAGTCACTCGGCAAGGAACTCGCCACCACGGGTATCCGGGTGAATTGCGTAACTCCGGCAACATTCAACAGCCCGCTGCTCGCGCAGCTGCCCCAGAGCCAGATCGACTACATGAGATCGAAGATTCCCATGGGGCGCCTGGGTGGGATGGAAGAGGTCGCGGCCCTCGTGTGTTGGCTGGCGAGCGAGGAATGCTCGTTCTCGACAGCCGCGACCTTCGATATTTCGGGCGGTCGTACTACTTACTGAGTCAACCCGGGGGCGTCGTGCAGGACTTGCAACTTGTCCACCCGCAGATGGTCGACGCGCACATGCATTTGTGGGATCTCGCGGAGATCCGCTACCCATGGCTCACGCCTCCGTTGCCGGTAGGAATCACCGGTGACGTGAGATCGATTGCGAAGACGTACCTGCTCGACGACTACCTGCGCGACGCCCGCGGTGAGGGTGGCAAAGTTCATATCGCAAAGGTCGTTCATGTCGAGGCGGGCGCCAATCCCGCCGACTCTTTGAAAGAGACACGGTGGCTGCAGCGGGTGGCCGATGCGCGTGGCTATCCGCACGCGCTGGTCGCGCACGCGGAGTTGAATAGCCCAAAGGTGGAAGCTCTCCTGGAGGAGCATGCGAGCCATCGCAATGTGCGCGGTATACGCCAGATTCTGAACTGGCACGGTGACCCGAAGAAAACCTATACGCCGCGCGATTTACTCGCCGACGCGGACTGGCAGAAGGGATTCGCGCTGCTGCGGAAATACAACCTGTCGTTCGATCTGCAGATCTATCCAGGGCAGATGCAGGCCGCCGCGCAGCTCGCGAGCCGCCACCCTGACACACCGATCATTTTAAACCACACGGGCATGCCGGTGGATCAGGATGAGGCGGGATTGCAGGCGTGGCGCGTCGGCATGCAGGCCCTGGCCCAGCAGCAGAATGTGGCGGTCAAGATCTCCGGTCTCGCCATGCTCGACTGGCAATGGACTCTCGACAGCCTGCGCCCGTTTGTGCTGCAGACGATCGAGCTCTTCGGCACCGAGCGCTGTCTGTTCGCGAGCAACTTTCCGGTCGATCGTCTGTTCGGGTCATTCGCGCGCCACTACGGCGCTTACCAGACGCTCACCGCTACTCTGAGCGCCACCGAGCGGGCGCAGGTATTCGTGACGAACGCAGAGCGAATTTATCGAATCCAGGAGCCTGTCTGACTAATGCTCGCCTACTGCGGTCGCCCTCGCTACGGCGATCATTAGTCAGACAGGCTCCTAGCTTTCCGGCCGAGGGGGGTCGCGACAGTGCCCAATCCGTTACTTGGTGTTTTGTTTCACTGGCTGGGCGGACTCGCCTCGGCCAGCTTCTACGTCCCGTTTCGCGGTGTGCGCGGCTGGTCGTGGGAGATTTTCTGGCTCGTCGGGGGATTGTTCAGTTGGATCATCGCCCCCTGGCTGTTCGCGGCTCTGCGTACTCATGATCTGCTCGAGGTCCTTGCCGAAGCGCCGCCGGCGACTCTCGCGTTGTGTTACTTCTTCGGTGCGTTGTGGGGTTTCGGTGGCCTGACGTTCGGTCTCACGATGCGCTACCTCGGTATCTCGCTGGGAACCGCCATCGCGCTAGGCCTCACCGCTGCGTTTGGAACGCTCATCCCACCCCTGGTGAATGGGCAGCTGTTTGGCTCGATGATCCACTCGACTGGCGGGCTCGTCGTGCTGCTTGGCGTGGCGACGGCACTCCTGGGAATCGCCATTGTCGGCAAGGCCGGTCATACCAAGGAGTTCGAGCAGGCCGCGCTGCTGGAGATGGCCTCCGGGGGTTGCAGCGATCTTCCCAGGGCCGCGGATTTTCGCAAGGGAGTAGGGGTCGCGGTGTTTTCCGGCATCATGAGCAGTTGCTTCGCCTATGGTCTGGCCGCGGGTGAGCCGTTGCGCCAATTGACACTCGCTCACGGCACTCCGGCGCTGGCGCAGGGCCTGCCGGTCCTGGTCGTTGTCCTGCTCGGTGGGTTCACCACCAACGCGGTGTGGTGCCTGATCCTGATTCTCAAAAACCGTAGTGGCCGTGAACTGGTCGGCGAGTTGAAAGTCGCGGGCGCGGACCTGGTTCCTTCAACGGGCCGCAACTATCTTCTGTGTGCGCTCGCGGGTACGGCCTGGTACTTCCAATTCTTCTTCTACACCATGGGCGAGAGCCAGATGGGCCGCTACCACTTTTCGAGCTGGACCCTCCACATGTCCAGCATCATTATTTTCGCGGCGCTCTGGGGCCTCGGCCTGCGGGAGTGGCGTGGCGCGAGCCGGCGCAGCCTGGTCCTTCTGACAGTGGGACTGCTGGTGCTGGTGGGCTCTACCGTGATCATTGGTTGGGGCAATGCCCTCGTGGCGCGGAGTTGAGAATATGACCTTGCAGAATAAAACCGCCCTCATAACGGCTGCCGCCCAGGGAATCGGTCGCGCGAGCGCGGTGGCACTCGCTCGTGCGGGTGCCCGGGTCATCGCTACCGACGTAAACGAGGCAAAGCTCTCGGAGCTGCAAGGTGTCAAAGGCATTGAAACGCGCAAGCTCGATGTCCTCGACACAAAGGGTCTCGAATCGCTGCTGGTCGCAGTCGGACCGGTCGACGTGCTTTTCAATTGTGCGGGCTTCGTTCACCACGGGGCGTTGCTCGACTCGACGGAGCAGGAGTTGGATTTCGCCTTCGACCTGAATGTGAAGGCGATGGTCCGGACTATTCGTGCCGTGCTGCCCGGAATGTTGGCGCGCGGTGACGGCGCCATAATCAATATGGCGTCCGTGGTGAGTAGTGTGAAAGGTGTAGCCTCGCGATTCGTGTATGGCACCACCAAGGCCGCGGTGATCGGCTTGACGAAGTCGGTGGCCGCCGATTACGTCAGCCGGGGTATCCGCTGTAATGCGATCTGCCCGGGTACTGTCGAGACCCCCTCGCTGGAGGATCGGTTGCGGGCGCAAGGTGACTACGAAAAAACCCGCGCTGCCTTCGTTGCTCGTCAGCCTATAGGGCGCGTCGGCCGCCCCGAGGAAATCGCGGACCTGGTTCTATATCTTGCGGCGGCGACCTATACGACGGGCCAGATTCATATCATCGACGGCGGCTGGAGTATCTAACAGGGGGAGGATTGCTGACATGGTCTGTAAAACCGAGTTTCGCGGCATCAGGGTGGCGCTGGCCTGGTGGGTGCCTGCGCTGTTTCCTGGCCTGTCACCCGGAGCGACCCCCATGTCAGACTCCTCTTCTCACAGCTCGATCACCCACGCCTCCTTCGGCAAGACGAACGCTGGCACTCCTGTCGATCTGTACACCCTGAGGAATCACCAGGGGATGGAAGCCCGGATTGCGACTTATGGCGGGATTGTCACGACGCTGACCGCGCCCGACCGCAAAGGGCACTACGCCGATGTCGTGCTCGGGTATGACTCCCTGCCGGAGTACATCAAGGGGACCTCCTACTTCGGTGCCCTGATCGGCCGCTACGGCAATCGGATCGCGCACGGACAGTTCACCCTCGACGGTAAAAAGTACAGCCTCGCCACCAACAACGGACCCAACTCGCTGCACGGCGGGCGGGTCGGATTCGACCGCGTGGTCTGGCAGGTGGAGAAGGCCGACGTGGTCGCAGCGGGCCCGCAGCTCTCGCTGACCTACCTGAGTCACGATGGCGAGGAGGGTTATCCCGGGAATCTCAAAGTCAAAGCGGTCTATACCCTGGGTGAAGACAACTCGCTGCGGCTCGACTACGCGGCCGTCACAGATAAGGACACCCCCGTGAATCTCACGCAGCACTCCTATTTCAACCTGCGTGGCCGGGGTGATGTGCTCGCCAACGTTTTACAGATTCCGGCCGACCAGTTCACGCCGGTGGATAGCACTCTCATCCCTTCGGGAGAGCTGCGGCCGGTAACGGGTACTCCGTTCGACTTCCGCCAGCCGACGGCGATCGGTGCACGAATCCGCGACGCGGACGAGCAGCTCGAGTTCGGCAAGGGTTACGACCACAACTGGGTAATCGCGAAGCCCGCCGGAGCCCTGGCCGTGGTGGCGACGGTCTATGAGCCTGACACGGGACGCGTGCTCGAGGTGTCCTCCACCGAGCCCGGCGTGCAGTTCTACAGCGGCAATTTCCTTGACGGCAGCAGCATAGGGAAGGATGGTTGGGCGTACGCCCTGCACGATGGACTGGCGTTGGAGCCCCAACATTTTCCGGACTCTCCCAACCACGCCAATTTTCCCTCCGTGATCCTGAAGCCCGGACAGACCTACCACAACACCATCAGTTACCGGTTCTCGGTGCGGTAAGCCGCGTATCCTCTAATGCGCATCTCATGCTGCTGGCGTTCGGGCTATGTATGTTGCTGATCCGCCGACGGATCCGGAAGAGTTGATGATGGACGACGTAGCAGAACGCGCGCGCGCTGCCTTCCAGACTCACTTTGGCCGCCCGCCACGGTGGCTGGCGAGCGCCCCGGGTAGGGTGAATCTCATCGGGGAGTTCACCGATTTCAACGACGGATTTGTACTGCCGATGGCGATCGAGCGTCGCACGGTGATCGCCGCGGCGCCGAACGACTCTTCCGACACGATCGGACTGAGAAGCGAGGCGACGGGGGAGACGCTGAGTGTCAGCCTGAGAGAAACGCTGCACCCGGACGGTAAAGGTCGCTGGACGAATTATCCGAAGGGAGTGCTGGCTGGCTTCCTGGAGAGCGGTCTGAGGCCTGCCGGCTTTGACGCTGTGATCCATTCGGACGTGCCCATCGGCGCCGGCCTTTCGAGCAGTGCCGCGTTGGAGACCGCCATGGCGAGCCTCCTCGAGGCGATCACGGGGGTCACGCTCGACCCGGTGGATAAGATCCTGTTGTGTCAGAAAGCGGAGCATGTGTTCGCCGGCGTGCCGTGCGGGATCATGGATCAGTTCATTTCCGCCCTCGGACGCTCCGGCCAGGTCATGTTGCTCGATTGCCGCTCGAAAGAGCCGACCTGGTTGCCGTGGGCCGATCCTGCGGTCGCCGTTCTGATCATTAACACTAACGTGAAGCACGAGCTTTCGAGCAGCGGCTATGCTGACCGCCGCAGAAGCTGCGAAACTGCCGCGCGCCTCATGGGTGTTCCGTCTCTGCGGGAGGCGACGATGACGAAGCTGCGCGAGGTTGCGAGCTCCCTGGATGAAATGAGCGTGCGCTGCGCCCGGCATGTCATTGGAGAGATCGAGCGAACGACGCAGGCCGCCGAATGCATCCGCCTCGGTGAGTGGGTCGACTTCGGCCGACTCATGGGTGAAAGCCATGTGTCATTGAGGGATGACTACGCCGTAAGCTGCTTCGAGCTCGACTCCGCTGTGGAGATTGCGCAGGGAATCGGTCGCGCCGGAGGCGTCTTCGGCTGCCGGATGACCGGCGGAGGATTTGGCGGCTGCGCTGTGGCTTTGATCGAAACCTCCTCGCAGGATGCTATTGTCCGCGAGATTGCTGCCGCATACTTGCAGCGTACGAGGATCGAGGCCTCGCTTTTCGTTTCGCGCCCCGCAGAGGGTGCGAACGTGGTCGCGTTGTAACACATGTCGTTCGAAACGAGCTCTCTGCTGTTGGATTCACCGCACCGGCGCTTCAACGCCTTGACGGGAGAGTGGGTCTTCGTCTCGCCGCATCGAAACCGGCGTCCCTGGCAGGGAAGGGTCGAGCCGGCGCCTGCCGCGAGCCGCCCTCAGTTCGACCCGCAGTGTTATCTCTGTCCCGGTAACGCGCGCGCCAACGGCGAGCACAACCCGCAGTACGGCTCGACATACGTGTTTACTAACGACTTCCCGACATTCCTTCCCGAGGCCGTCGAGCAGGATGCCACCCAGCATCCGTTACTTCAGGCACATGTTCAGGCGGGGACCTGTCGCGTCGTCTGTTTTTCGCCGCGCCATGATCTGACGCTGGCCGAAATGCCCGTTGCAGACATCCGCGCGGTCGTCGATACCTGGGCAGAGCAGGTGACCGAGCTCGGCCGGCGCTGGCGGTGGGTGGAGGTGTTCGAGAACAAGGGCGAGCTCATGGGGTGTTCCAATCCGCATCCCCATGGGCAGATCTGGGCGAGCGACTTCATACCCACCGAGCCGCTCAAGGAGCTCACGCAGCAGCAGCTCTGGTTCGGGAGAAAGGGACGTCCGCTATTGCTGGACTATGCCAAGACCGAATCCTCGGCTGGCGAGCGACTCGTCGTGCAGAATGCGGATTGGCTGGTCGTAGTGCCGTGGTGGGGGTTCTGGCCGTTCGAGACGCTGCTGTTGCCGCGACGGAGCGTGGAGAGCCTGTCGGATTTGACGGCTCCGGAACGCGATTCGCTCGCCGACATTCTGCGTCGCCTGCTGGCGGGCTACGACCGCCTGTTCGATATCTCGTTTCCCTATTCATCCGGTTGGCACGGCGCGCCAACGGGCCGTGCCGACTCGCAGGCCTCGTCTGAAGCCTATCAACTGCATGCCCATTTCTATCCACCGTTGTTGCGGTCGGCGACGGTGAAGAAGTTCCTGGCGGGCTACGAGATGTTTGGGGAGGCGCAGCGCGATACCACGCCCGAACAGGCGGCGGAGCAGTTGCGTAGCGTCGTTCGTTGACGAGTGACTTGACTCGTTAGAACTCGTGTCTTCGTCAGTCGCCCGTAGCGACGTAGGGCCGTACCATCTTCGCCGGATCGACGACGCGGTCGAATTCGGCCTCGTCAACGAATCCGAGCTGCAGCGCCGCCGCCTTCAGGGTCAGGTCATGGTCCATGGCATGGTGGGCGATCTTCGAGGCCTTGTCGTAACCGATGACAGGAGCGAGTGCTGTGACGAGCATGAGCGAGCGCTCGACATACTCCTTGATTTTCTTGAGGTTCGGCCGCGTTCCCTCGACCAGGAACTTACGGAAGTTCGTGCAGCCATCGCTCATCAGGGTGATCGAGTGGGTGAGGTTGAAAATGATGAGTGGCTTGTAGACGTTCATTTCCAGGTAGCCGCTGGCGCCACCGAACCCGACCGCGACGTCGTTGGCCATCACCTGCACGGCAATCATGGTGAGCGCTTCGGCCTGCGTCGGATTCACCTTGCCGGGCATGATAGAGGAGCCGGGCTCATTCTCGGGGATCAGCAGCTCGGCAAAGCCGGCGCGCGGGCCGCAGGACAGCAGCCGGATGTCATTGCCGATCTTATACAGTGAAACGGCGAGTGTCCGCAGAGTGCCTGACAGTTGCACCAGCGCATCGTGTGCGCCCTGGACGGTGTATTTGTTCGGGGCGCTGATAAAAGGCAGTCCGGACAGCTTTGCAATCTGCGCCGCCGCTGCTGCGGCGAAGCCCGGCGCCG
Source organism: Steroidobacteraceae bacterium (assembly GCA_036270175.1). GTDB lineage: Bacteria > Pseudomonadota > Gammaproteobacteria > Steroidobacterales > Steroidobacteraceae > 13-2-20CM-66-19. The sequence continues at coordinate 12,077 of DATBCZ010000195.1, forward strand.
CGTTGATTCCCGTGCCCACAGCGGTGCCACCGAGCGCAAGGCGGTAGACGCTTTTCAGAGCGTCGTCGATGCGCTCGAGATCATCCGCCAACATGCCCGAATAACCGGACCATTCCTGCCCGAGTGTGATGGGCGTCGCGTCCTGCATGTGAGTGCGGCCGATCTTGATGATGTCGTCCCACTCGCGTGCCTTGGCGTCGATCGAGTCATGTAACGCCTTTACCGCCGGTATGAGCCGTTGCTTTACGCACATGGCCGCAGCAATGTACATGGCCGAGGGAAACGTGTCGTTCGACGATTGCGACATGTTGACATGATCGTTCGGATGAACGGGCGTCTTGCTTCCTAACGGTGTGCCCGCGAGCTGGCAGCAGCGGTTCGAGATCACCTCGTTCACGTTCATGTTGAACTGCGTGCCGCTGCCGGTCATCCAGACGTGCAGAGGAAACATGTCATGATGTTCGCCCGCGAGAATCTCGTCGCAGGCCTTTACGATCAGCGCGTATGCCTCGGCATTGAGGCGCTTACCGTCGTGGTTGGCGCTGGCGGCCGCCTTCTTCAAGATCGCATAGGCGGTGATCATTTCGCGGGGAATGAGGTCCCTGCCTATGCTGAAATGCTCCAGCGAGCGCTGGGTCTGTGCGCCCCACAATTTATCGGCGGGGACCTCGACCTTCCCGAGGCTGTCGGATTCAACGCGCATGTTGGTCATTGGGGCTCGCCTCGTGATGTGACGGCGGTGATACCCCTATGGGCGGCCAGCTGTCAACGGTGTTAACATCACGCCATGAGAAAAGAAAAGCTTCCGTTCTGGCTCGGAGTGGCGGTTTCCGTGATGAGTGGCTCGGTGGCGTTCGCCGCAGCTCCCGCCGTCGAGGCGCGCCTGGCACAGCAGAACGCGCTTTTTGAAGAGCAATACGAATCCGATCTCCGGGCTCATCCGGAGCTGGCGACCGCTTACGGGGATTATCGCTACAACGACCAGTTGAACGATTACTCCATCGCCGGGAACACCGCGCAGCATGAGCGTGACGCGGACTTCCTCGCGCGATTGCAGCGAATTTCGGTTGCCGGGTTCCCGGAGCAGGACGCGTTGTCGCACCAGGTACTGCAGCGGGTGCTCGAGCAACGCATCGCAAATTTCGACTTCAAGGAATACGAGATGCCGGTCAACCAGATGGACGGGCCGCAAGTCCACCTGGCCGATCTGCCGCTGGCGGTGCCGTTGGACACCGTGAAGCAGTATGAAGACTACATTGCGCGGCTCCACCAGATTCCGCGGGTATTCACGCAGACCGAGGCAGTCCTGCGCGCTGGCAAGAGTGACGGACTCATGCCCGTGCGCTTTCTGCTCGAGAAGGTTCCCGGACAATGCCTGGGAGTGATCGCGGCGGATCCTTTCCTGCTGCCCACGAAGAAATTTCCGAGCGGCATCTCCGCTGAGGACCAACGGCGCCTCACCAAGGCGATCACCGAGACGGTCGTCAATGAGGTGCTGCCCTCTTACGTGGTTTTCAGCAATTTCATTGCGGATGAATACGCTCCCTATGGCCGTACCACGCTGGCCGTGACCGCGCTGCCCGGTGGGGAGCAGCGTTATCTGAACGATATTCGCAGCCGTACCACCCTGAGCAAGCTCACCCCGGAGCAGATTCACCAGATCGGGCTGCACGAGATCGCGCGTATCGAAGCCGACATGCTGGCTATCGCGCATCACGAAGGTTTCGCGGACCTCGCCGCCTTCCGGGAGTCGCTGCAAACCAATCCCAAGTACCAGCCGACCTCCTCGGAGCAGATCGTCGCTGACTTCCGCAAATACATCGCACAGATGCAACCGAAGCTGCCGGAGCTGTTTGGTTTTATCCCGGGATCACCTGTGACGGTCGAGCCGATGCCGGACTTCGAGCCCGGCAATGCCACTCACTACCAGACTGGAACTCCCGACGGCAAGCGTCCGGGACGGGTGGTGGTGGCGACAGCGAATTTTTCGCAACGCTCGCTCATCGATGATGAAGCCACGGCGTATCACGAAGGCATACCGGGGCACCACATGCAGTTGTCGGTGGCGCAGAAGCTCCCCGATCTGCCGAAGTTCCGCCGGCACGGCGGCAATTCCGGCTATGTCGAGGGTTGGGCGCTCTATTCCGAGCAACTCGGCAAGGAAGTGGGTTTCTACCAGGATCCGGTCAGCGACTACGGTCGCCTGTCCAGCGAGTTGTTTCGCGCGGTACGCCTGGTAGTGGATACGGGCATCCATGCGCAAGGCTGGACGCGTGACCAGGTGGTGGACTTCTTCCGTAAATCCGCCGCTGTCGACGAGCCCACTCTGCAGGCCGAGACGGATCGCTACATCGCGTGGCCGGCGCAGGCGCTATCCTACAAACTCGGACAACTGAAGTTCCGCGAGCTGCGGGAGCGGGCGCGCAAGGAGTTGGGAAGTCAGTTCGACATCCGCGGCTTTCACGATGAGATGTTGAGTGGCGGCGTGCTGCCGCTCGACCTGTTGGATTCAAGGACCAACAGCTGGATACGCGAGCAGCGGCAGCGGCCCAGGGTAGCCGCAGCGAACTAGCGCTCCAGGTATCCGTGCGCCGTCGCGAAGGCGGCGACCGCAGCGGCTGAGCGAAGGCCGAGCTTTCTCATCAGGCTGCTGCGGTGCTTCTCAATGGTCTTGTGACTCAATGAGAGTTGCAGCGCGATTTCCCGGGTGCGCAGGCCGAGGGCAATTTTCCTCATGACCTGGCGCTCGCGCGCGCTGAGCCCGTCCACCGAGCTGCGCGGGGAGGAGGGCGGCTTGCCGAGATAGCCGCTGACGGCCCGGTCGAACAAGGATGGGCTGATATAACGCTTTTTATCCGCTACGGCGTGAATCGCCGTCAGCAGCTCCGTGCGGCTGTCGGTTTTCAGCAGGTAGCCGTCGGCGCCGGCGCGCAATGCGGCCTCGAAGAACTCGTCTTCACGACGGAATGTCAGTACGAGCACACGCGCTTCCGGCCAGCGACTCTTGACGACGGCAACCGTCTCCGCGCCATCCTGGCTTGGCAGCGCGAATTCGAGTAACACCACGTGCGGGCCGGTCTTCGCGGCGGCATCGACGGGCTCGTCGCCACTGCCGATCGCGCCCATCATTTCCAGGTCATCTTCGAGCTCGAGCAGGACCCGCAGCCCATCCCGCATCAGGCTTTCCTGGTCGA
>DATBCZ010000196.1:0-12147 GCA_036270175.1 Steroidobacteraceae bacterium
CGCGAATCGCTGAATCGCTCGCTGCGCCTGTCGACTGAGCCTGAGTCAGACGAACCCGATGGCGCGGCCGGCCATGCTGACGGCGAACCAGAAACCGAGTGAGAGTGCCACGCTGGCGCGGGCCAGCCAGGGGTTGGGGTGCTCGCTGTGGGCGACTTTGCGGAACAACAGGGCCTGGACGAGTATTGCCCCCAATAGCAACACCATCTTGACTTCGAAGGCGGGGTTGTAGAAATAGTGTCTGGGGCTGCCGATGAACATCAGTACGCCACTACCCACCGCCAGCGCGAGACCGGACCACACTAGCCGTAGCGCCTGGTCCGCGACTGCGGGAACCGTCTGTTGGGTGAGGATGAGTCCTAATAGTCGCAGGCTGATCAACACCAGGGCCGCCAGCAGCAATACGAAGCCCATCACGTGGAATACCTGGAATCCGGCGATGAGCAGGTGATTGGACTTGCTGATGACGTGTGACAGGGCGCTGGCCTGGATCAGGGTCAGGAAGTCGGCGGTTGTCATGTGATCACGACCAGTGGGGGAGATAGGCGATGAGCCGCCCGCAGATGATCACGAGTGTCCAGATGGCGAGCGAGGCGAGGCCGGCGAATTGCACGCCTCGCGGGAGTTTTGCTCGCTCCGGTGAGAGTGCACCGGGTCGTCTGGAGATCACGAACTCGAAATACGCGGCGTTGAGTCCTGCCAGGCCGATGAAGGCGAACTTGAAAACCCAGGCCGGGCTCGCGATGACTTCGGCGGCTTCTGCCCAGAACAGCAATCCTCCGGAGATGAATACGAGCGCGAACCCGCACAGTACGTAGGGCCGAAGGCCGTGTATGACGCTCGCTGCGGGGATTTGGCGCAGAAACAGGCCCATCAGGCGCAGGTCGGTGAGAAAGATGAGCCCGACGGAAACGGATAAGGCAATGAGGTGCGTGCCCTCGATGATCGGAAACGCATACCGGGACTCGGCGATGGCCGTTCCGATGGGCGTGGCCTCGATGGCGTTGGCGATGTCGGCGATGGTGGGCATGAGTGTTTGGCGGGGCCTTGGAGTGGGCCTGTAGCACGCGGCCTGTTGAGTGACGGATGTTAAGTTGGGTTGAAGGGTACTGATTGGCGAAGTTATTGAGCGGCGCCGACGACCTGGCCGAAGGGGCCGTTGTTTTCGACACATGGGCGCTCGACGTGGTCGGCGACGAGCTCCTTGCCCTTGTGGTTTGCGAGCGGAACTTCGTAATGCCAGCCATCCTGAGCGTCCCCTGCGACGTAGCGGCGCATGGGAATAGTGGCGGTCCACGGCCGCGTGTAGACCGTGGGGTCGGTGAAGGTCGCCACGTAGTTGAAGCGCTTTCCGGCGTTATCGAAGATGTAGCGCTCTTCAACGCGAACGTTCTCGCTGGCGAATTCGCCGGTTCGGGCAAAGCGGGCCTTGGCGTTGTTGTTGGTGACCTCGACCACCAGGGTGTTGCCCTCCCAGTGACCGCGTGAATCGCCATTCCAGAGCTTGATGTTGTCGGGGAGGTGCGCCTTGCCGTCGAGGTGAACGATACGGGTGCCTGAGTTGAAGAGGAACACCACGTATCCAGGGAACTGGCGGATTTCGTAGCCATGCCACATGAAAGACTTGGGGATCCCGGCCGGCGCGCAACGGGCGAGGGGCTCGATGTATTCCTGCTTCGTGGCGTTCCAGAAGCCGGTGGCAAACTCCTGCTGTTTGGCGCGAGCCCAGTCCTGGAAGGGGACCTGGCCGTCGGCGGGATCGCTCACCCGACTCGGTGCGCGCTCCGCACGGGTGCCGAGGGGCCGCTTCCGGCGTACGGGATCGCCGGGAGTGCCGCCCTGGGGGTCGGTGAAGTTGTCATGGTTGCCGATCGAGTTCGACCAGTCGCCCTGGATGTCAGGCTGGCCGTCAGGCAGGCGGTGTCCCGTCCATTTGCCGGCGGTCACGGGGGGAAAGGATTTCTCCCAGCGGATGCCGGGGTTGGCGATGTTGGGGGTTGCTTGCGCGGCGGCAGCTGGTGGCGCAGATACCGGTGCGGCTGCTTGCCCTGGTGCCTCCTGCGCGCTGGCAAACTGGCTCATCCCGAACGCCTGGATTAACACCAACGCCCCAGCCGCAAGCCTGGATCGCCCCGCTCCGTGTTGACTGGTTATGCTGCTCATGGAAATAACCTGCTATTGCGCGGCCGGAACCGGGTAATACTTGTCGTAGTCGAGGGTGAAGCAATAGTTCTCGATCAGCTGGAAATCCTTCTCGCGATGCCGATACAGGAATACCTCGATGTCCCACGGGCGGCTGAACACCTGCGGGTCTTCGATGGTTGCCTGGTAGTCGATGGTGTTGGCATCGAGAAATTTCCAGCGCTCGATGACGTGCATGTCGGTGCTGTGAAAGTCGCCGGCGCGATCGAGCCAGGTCTCGTCTTCGAAGTCGGTGACGTCGACGACGAGCGTGTCGCCTTCCCAGTGGCCGCGGGAGTCGCCGAGCCAGAACTCGCCTTTTTCGGTGGGGTGTTCGGTGCCGTTGGTATGAATCGTGCGCACTGAATGCCCGAATTCAAATACCACTGTCAGATCCTCGCCGCGTTGGAAGATCTGGAACGGCTCGGGGTAGTAGATGCCGCGCGGCGTACCCAACGTCCAACATTTCAAGCGGGGATCCTCCTGCGCCCGGGCCGCGAAGTTTTTCTTCTTCTGCTCGAGGGCCGTGGGAAGGTAGGGGATGACATTGCCGGCAACGATGCCGACGCCCGGCGGTGCATCCTTACGAGTCGAATGCGGCTGAAGATCGAAGTCGGCGGCACTGGTCGTCTGCCAGATTCCGGAGAAATCCGGCTTGCCGTCGAAATGGGGAATTCTATCCGCCGCCACCGCAGTGCCGGCTAACAGCGCGGTCCAGAGCAGCAGGGACGTCCGCAGCGACTTCATTTCTGTGCGCTACCCGCTTGAGGAACGTCCTGCGCCCCCCCGGTCTGGAAGGAGCGCCCATCGTGCAGAGTGACCGTCACCGCGTAACCGTAGGGCCCGCCGTTCTTGGAGCGATAACCCTTGACCTGAATTTCAGCGCCCGGCTGCAGATCGGTTTTCAGCAGACCTTTGCCGGCGAGGGCGTTGGGCGCGCCCATCTCGACGCCCCAGTTCGTTACCGTGCCGTCGGTCGCCTTGACGTCGAAGTACAGCCAGCTGTGGGGATTCACCCAGCGCGCCTTCGTGACCACGCCGCTGAGGTCGAGGGGTTTGTCGCCGTCGTACTCGGCGGCAAAGGCGTGATGAGCCAGGGCCGGGACGGCGCCGGCTACCAATCCGAGGCATGCGATCGCCGGTAACAGGGCGGCCCTGGACCCACCACGTATCCAAAAACTATTCGATCTCGCCATGAACGCCTCTCCGGGGTACTCGTCTCGAATGGGCTGTGGTGCAAGTCACGGGCCAGTCTTCGGCGTGGCCGTCGAGTGCGGCACGGAGCCCTGTGCGGGTCGTAACGGGTTGCAAGCTGCTTCGTAGGCAGCAGGTGAGTGGTGAGGTTGTTGCCCCAGACGCACCCGCGACCGGCGTTTCCGTCCGTCTACCTGCTTGGATTGACCGCGATTTGCGCGAAGCGCGGGTCGCCTTTCTTGGGGAACGGCGGTACGGACTGGTTGGGATACCAGAATGTCATGTGGCAGCTCTCGCAGACCTCGTCGAGAACGCCACCAGCCGACACGAGCGCCTGCGGATCCTTGGCGTCGATGGCGGCCAACATCGTCTGTGCCGTCTGGCGCAGAGTCAGCGCGTACTGGTTGAAGGCGGCGCGGTTACTGGCGATACGCTTCTCGATTTCAGCCGAGTCCAGGGCGCCTGCGGCCTCAGCCGGAAATGGCGCCGCGGAGAGTCTCCTTTTCTCGACCGTCAGCAGATTGCCCGCCTCGATCAGAACGATGGCATTCCGCCTGACTTCCTGCCATTCCCCGGGAGTGCGTGGCTGTTTGTTCTCGTCGCCGGACTTGCTGGTGGTGGTTTCCACTGCATCCCAGATGTTGTCCGCGGCTGCATCGACCTCCGATTGCATGAGCTCCTGCAGGGTGGCGACGGGTTGGATGGATGATGCGATGTCAGGCGCATGGTCGGAGCGAGGGACCTGCGGGTCCCGCGCAGAGCAGGCGGAAAGCACTAGTAGCGAGGCAGTCACGATAGCTGCAAGGGTGGTGCTGGACATGTTGATCTCAGTTTGCTGCACGAGAGGCGCAAGCGACTCCGCCCAAACAGCGACGGGCTGCAAGTCCAGTGCCAAGGTGGCGGCGGGTCGCCAGACACTCGAACATGGCACGCGGGCTGCATACAAGCGCTCGGGCGACGCTGTTTCGCGGCTGCGGCGCGATCTAACCGTTATCAACATAGGACGAATAGTTATGAAGGCACTCAAACTGACACTCCCCCTCTTTTGGGCACTGGCCGTAGCGGCGCCATTGGCCTATTCTGCGGATGCTCCGAGCGCCGCCAAGGCGGCCAAGGAGCCGGCATCCAAGGCTCATGTGCTCTCCCGCGACGAGCTCGACAAACTGCTCGCGCAGCCGGGCAAGGTGCTCGTGATCGACGTGCGCCGTCCGGACGAGGTGAGCGACATCGGTGGAGTGCCGGTGTATCTGAGCATCCAGGCGGGCGACCTCGAGAAGAGTCTCGCGTGGATTCCGCAGGACCGCCTGATCGTGACACTGTCGAATCACGCGGGGCGTGCCGGCAAAGCTGCCGATCTGCTCGCGTCGAAGGGTTTCAAAGTCGCCGGTGCGGCCGGCGCCCAGACGTACGAAAAAGAAGGCGGAGCGTTGGCGCATATCGCCAAGCCCACTACAACAGCGTCCACCGGGGCGCATTGAACGACAAGCCCACCTTCCGGGCACTAGATAGAAAGCGAGAGCTCCCATGGCAGAAGTCATAGAAAATCGGGCCCAGACCCTGCGACGTGAATCCGGATCGCAGTTGTTCCGCCAGGAAGACTGGTGGGCGATCTGGATCGGTCTCGGACTGGTCGCGGTGGCTGTTCTGCTGCTCGCCAGCGGCAGCAGCCTCAAGTGGGTGGCGGTGGCTCCAACGAAATGGAGTCATGTCAGCGAGGCGTTCGCGCAGTTGCGTGATCACGCGGCACAGTACCTGGCCCTGTTCGCGTTGTGGGCGGTGTTGCTCGGCATCGGCACAACGGCCATAGGGTTCAGGTTGTCGCGCTTTCTGCCTGCGTTCGCCCTGGTGTTTGTCGTGTCGCTGGTGCTCTACTTCATCGGACAGTGGGATCAGGCAGCGCATTACAACCTCGAGCCGCCGTTGGTTGCACTCGCTATCGGGCTGTTGATTTCCAACACGGTAGGCGCCCCCGCGTGGGCCGATGCGGGCCTGCGAGTGGAGTTCTACATCAAGACCGGCATCGTGCTGCTCGGTGCGGGCGTTCCGCTGGCCCTGCTGGCGTGGGCCGGTCCGGTGGCGATTGTGCAGGCGGGTATCGTGTCGTTGGTGACCTTCGGGGTCATCTATTTCACGGGGGTTAAGTTGGGTCTCGACCGCCGGCTGGCCGCGACGCTAGGAACGGGCGGTGCGGTTTGCGGCGTATCCGGTGCCATTGCGACGGCGGGTGCGGTGGGCGCGAAGAAGGAACACGCCTCGATTGCCATTTCGCTGGTGATCTTCTGGGCGATCGTGACCATCTTCCTGCTGCCGCTGGCGGCGCGCGCTTTGAACCTGCCGACCGGTGTGGCCGGAGCCTGGATCGGCACTTCAGAGTTTGCCGATGCGGCCGGCCTGGCTGCTGCGCAGACTTATGGTGGCTACGCCGGGCACGTGCCGGGCATTACCGGAACAGCCGACGCAGCAGTCAACTCCTTCACGCTGATGAAGGTAATCGGCCGCGACGTCTGGATCGGAGTCTGGGCATTCGTGCTCGCCATTGTGGCGACCACTCGCTGGGAGCGTACCGGTATCGAGTCGAAGCCTAACGCGGGGGAAATCTGGAAGCGCTTCCCGAAGTTCGTGCTCGGCTTTCTGATCGCGTCTGCGATCGTCACCATCGTGTCGCATGGCTACACGTATGCGGACTACAAGAAGGTGCTGCAGCCGTCCCTGGTCGCGCCGCTGCAGGCGTTGCGGACCTGGGCATTTACCTTCGCCTTCCTGGCGATCGGGCTGACCACGCGCTTCCGGGAGTTCGTGTCGGTCGGAAGTAAGCCTTTCTATGCGTTTACCACCGGCGTGGTGGTCAACATCGCGCTCGGCTTCGTCCTCTCGACGCAGGTCTTCGTGGACTTCTGGACCAAGCTGGGCCAATGAGCGCGCCGGCCTGCGCCAATTGTCGCCACTTCAGTGGGGCGCCTCGTGAAGTCGAGGCGCTCCTTCCCGGCATGCGCACCTTGGGCTCGGCATATGGCTCGGTGCGCGCGACCGATGGCATATGCCGCCTCCACGACCGATATCTCGATCCCACCAGCCGCTGCGACTCCCACGAGCGGATAGCGTCCTAGCGGTGACATTCCGGTTTGTCCCCAGTCGCGCTCGGTCACTTTCGCGGTTACCGCGGTGACAGATCGGGTACATAGCCGATTGTACGAGCACATAAGCATTCGATATTCGACGGCTATGGCGCTGTGAATTAGGTTTGTCCGCATAAACAGGCTTATTCGAAGTCGAGCGGACGAATCAACATGAGCGAATCACACCAGGCCAGACTGCTGACTTTCCCCGGCGCGCACGAAGCGAAATCCTGCTGGACGAAATCACTGGTTGCCTGTGATGCCCGCTCGGAGAGCGTGCAACGGCAGTTGCAGCGCCTGGCCCCGAGCGAGGCCTCTGTCCTGATCGTCGGTGAGACGGGTACGGGCAAGGAGTTGGCCGCCCGCTACATCCACGAGAACAGCCGCCGCCAGGGTCCTTTCATCGCCATCAACTGCGGTGCCTTCAGCGAGCACCTCGTGGAGGCGGAGTTGTTCGGACACGAAGCGGGCGCGTTTACCGGAGCCCAACAGGCCCGGGCCGGCTGGTTCGAAGCCGCCAATGGCGGCACGCTCTTCCTCGATGAGATCGGCGACATGCCGCTGTATCTGCAGGTGAAGTTGTTGCGCGTTCTACAGGAGAAGCAGGTCGTGCGGCTCGGCTCGCGCAAGGCGATTCCGGTGGACGTCCGCCTCATCGCGGCCACGAATGTGGAGTTGGAGGCGGCGGTTGATGCCCGCCAGTTCCGACGCGATCTTTATTACCGCCTCAACGTGGCATCGGTACGCCTGCCTCCGCTTCGTGAGCGTAAAGGAGACATCCTGCCTCTGGCGCGCCACTTCCTCGATACCTACAAGCGCGAGTCGGGATTCGAGCGAGTCCAACTGTCCCAGGGGGCCGAGACCGCGCTGCTCGCGCACGACTGGCCGGGCAACATCCGCGAGCTCGAAAACGTCATCCACTACGGTTTGATCATGTCTGTCAGCGGTGTGCTGGGAGCCGACGATCTGCGTCTTCCGCAGGTGTCGTCGGGACACGGGAGTCAGTCCATTGATGAGGATGATGGCGCCGTTGAGGACGATGCGTTCGATGCCGTCGGGGAGGGGCTGCGCCGCCTGCTACAGAGCGATCGCGAGGCCATCCATCAGACGGTGGAGCGGCTCCTGCTGGTGACCGCCTTCGAGCATTGCGACCGTAACCAGGTCCGGACGGCGAAACGGCTCGGGCTGTCACGCAATATTGTGCGAGCCCAACTCAAACGTCATGGCCTGCTGGAGCAAAGCTCCGCAGGCGACTTTTCCAGCGCCGCTAGCGATAGCGGGGTGGCTCTCGCCTGAAAAGGCGGGCGTACCGTCTCCCGCGGGCGGGGACACCCGCGGGAGACGGCGGAACACCTGCACGTTAAACTGGCAGGAGCTCCCGTCTCAGTCGTGATCGAGCGCAGCGGGACTTGCGACCAGTCCAGTTGTGCAGGTGACCTGGGAATGAGCCGAGTGCCCTATGTATCCGGCGAGCGAACCGAGAACGAATCGGAGCTCATAGTCCGCATTCGTGCCCGCCGTGGCGGCACGCTGTTGAACCTCGATCGCATGCTTCTCAACAGTCCGGCCTTTGCGCAGGGTTGGAATGCTCATCTTGGAGCGGTCCGGCGCGAGCTCGCCCTGGACTCCAGGCTGCGTGAGCTGGCGGTCTGCGCCGTCGCGGTATTGAATGGCGCGGACTACGAATTGGAGCAGCATGCCCCGGAGTTTCTGCGGGCGGGTGGCACGGCGGCCCAGGTCGAGGCCCTGGCGCAGTTTGGTGAGCTGGCCGAAGACTCCGTTGTCTTCGATGCGGTCGAGCGCGCGGTATTGCAACTCACCCTCGAGATGACTCGTGACGTCAAAGTCAGTGACGCTACATTCGAGCGCATCCAGTGGGCATTGAATGACACTCAACAGATCGTTGAGCTCGTCGGCGTGATCGCTACCTACAACATGGTGTCGCGCTTCCTGGTCGCCCTCCAGGTCGATACAGAAAAGGATTGACCCCACACGGGATCCCGGCCCGGGAACGGGCGGGTGGGATCCCGAGCAAGCCCCACAGGCCGCCCTACGCGGGCCCCCTGCGTGGACCGGGCGGAAGCCAAAGCTGTGACGCAGTACCGATCCTGATAAGAAATCTGTTAGGGCCTTCTCCAGACTTTGGTCCGTAAGGCCGATAATTGTGGACATGAATAGTCCATCTGCGCCTTCAACCGCTCAACCAACGGGCGCGCGTCAGCACACTCCGGGGTCGTGACATGGGATTCGAAGGGGCTCGTGATCAATCAGGAAAGCGGGACATAGATCTCCGCCAGAAGTACTTCGACGCCATTGCGCAGCTCGAAGCCGGTGAGGCGCGCTGGTCGCAGCTCGAGGTGACCCTGCGTCGTCTGATTGGCCGGCTCTGCCTGGCGGCACGCGGCCGAGCGACTTTGCTCGATATCGAATTGCGAAAGGTGAGCGACCTGGCTCGTGGGCGCGGTGACATGAGCGCCATCGAAGAAAGCCTGGAGCCGCTGTCGCGCGCCATCGCTGCTCTTGACGACGCTACGCTGGAAAACTCGGGAGCGACGACTACTTCCCGTGCGTTGGCGTATTCGGGCTACGTTCCCCCGTCTGCGGATACATCGGGGTTGCGACCGGAGTTGCGCTCCGTGCCTGCGAGTTTGGACCTGGAGGACGACGAGGCGAAGGTTCAGGCAATCATTGTTGCCGTGCTCGAGCGGCTCTCACGCCTGCCGGAGTTGCGACCGGCCCTCGGTGATCTTTGCGAGCGCCCGAAGGATTCCTTGTCACCTGAGGAGTTTGCCGAGGGACTCGAGCGAGTCGCGCGGCTCGTCGGCGAGCAGCGCGCGACACTGATGCGCGAGAAGCGGGAGATCGAAACTCTCCTGCAACAGATGGATCTGCGCCTGGCGGAGATTGCCAGCTACCTGGCCAGCGATTGCGCCGACCAGAAGAGCGCGCAAACGAGCTCCCAACAATTCGATCTCCTGGTGACCGGTGAAGTCCGTAATCTGTCCAACGATGTGCAGAGCGCCGGGGACCTGGCCGGATTACGCAACCGTGTTCGCGATCGTCTCGCGATCATTGCCAATCACCTGCAGGATTTCCGCACACGCGAAGGCGCGCGTGTAAATGCGCAGCTCGACCGGACACAGCGAATGCGTGTACGTGTCACCGACCTCGAGCGCGAGATCCACGGCTTGCACAAGAGCCTCCAGGAAGAGCAGTCGTTACGTATGATCGATGCCTTGACGGGCATCCCCAACCGCGCTGCTTACGATGACCGCATTCAACACGAATTCATGCGCTGGCAGCGCGAAAATACCCCGGTCAGCGTGTTGGCCTGGGATATCGACCGCTTCAAGGAAATCAACGACGCCTACGGTCACAGCGCCGGCGACAAGGTTCTGCGGGTAATCGCCCAACATCTGGCGCAACACGTCCGCGGCACGGACTTCGTGGCTCGTTATGGCGGTGAGGAGTTCGTCATGCTCCTCGTCGGTACCGATGCCGCGCAGGCCGCGATGACCGCGGACAAAATCCGCGCCGGCATCGAGAACATGGGCTTTCATTTCCACAACAAGCCGGTGGCCGTCACGGCATCGTGCGGGATCACTACCTTCCGCGGCGATGACACGCCGGATACCATTTTCGACCGGGCCGATCGGGCGCTCTACCGCGCCAAGGACGGCGGTCGCAACTGTTGCCGCACGCTGTAAGCGGTTACCTCAGAATATTTTCGAGAGCGTGACTCGCACGGTGCGCGGCTCGATCGGATGAGAGTGAACGTCCGCGACGCCGTCGGCCGGTTCGCCAGGCAGGCGATCGATGTACCAGAAGTCGGCGGCGTTGGCCCGCACACCCAGAATGTTGTATAGGCCGAGTCCGACATTCCATTTATCGCCGATAAAGTAGCGCACGTCGCCGTTCCATTCGCCGTAGCCGCTGCCTTGGATCTGGTTGTCCGACGAGAGCGGCTCCCGGCCCAGGTAGCGATACTCCAGGCCACCACTCCAGGGGCCGAGATTCTTGACGTAGATGTTGAAGGACCCGGTCGCGACGGGGGCGTTGGGAAGAAAACGCCCGATGTGGCCGGTACCGTCGTCGAAGTCAGTCTTGAAGCGGGCGTGATCGCCCGAATAGCTGGCATAAAATTCGAGCCAGCGCAGCGCCTGGTAAGTCAGGTTTATTTCGTAGCCATAGCGCCGGCTCGCCGGGCCGGCCGAGTCCTCGCCCGCATCCGGGTCGTAGGTGGTTTCGGATGCCGCGTCGAGGTTGAAGATCGCGATAGTGGCCGTCATCCTCCCTTGCAACAGCTCCTGTCTGAGGCCCACTTCCTCGCCGACCTGCTTCGCAATGAGCTGCGCCCCGGGCTGTCCGGTGGAGGTGGCCGGTGTAACGCCTCGCAAGTCATCGCTGTGAAAACCTCGTCCGGCGCTTAAATACACCTCGGTCGTCGGCGCCACGGTAAAAATCAGGCTGCCTTTGGGCTGGAATATGGAGGCGCCCTTGGCCCCTGTGTTGGTGCCGGAGTCGATGCCATGGATGTAGTCCTCGCGTATTCCGACGACTGTCCTGAACCAGTCGGTCCAATGCGAAGTCGCTTGCTCATAGGCTGACAGGTCGGCCAGATGGACGTGGTCGGTCTCGGAGAAGTTCATGGGGTCCTGCGCCGCGGTGAGGACGACACGATCGCGGGTTGGTAACCGCGAGACGTCGTTGATGTCGTACCGGATCTGCCCTCCGCTCAGCAAGTCTGTTTTGACGCCGAAGATCTGGACCGGCAGCTTGTAGCTCGCGCTACCACCCACGGTGACGCGATTCTCGTGCTGCGCTTCCTGGTCGCCGTTCACCGGGTCGACGAGGAAGTGCGTGAAGTTGTTCCAGAGTGTAAGTTGGTTGTTAACAACAAACGCATTGGCGTCGAACTGCCCTTCGCCGCTCGATGTATGATATTGCGCTGACAGACTGCCGCGCTGTGCGTTGCCGCCGTCGCCGGGATCGAGAGTTCCATAGCGGCCGATGAGTCCTTCTTCCACGGCTCGCTCGGGCTGGTCGGTGGTTGCATTCCAGAGGCCGTGATAGAACATGCCGGTCAGGGACATTCCGTCACGCTCGTCCCCGTTACTGTAGCGAAGGACGGCATTTACTTTGCGCTGGTCATCCGGGCTATCCCAGGGGCCATCGTAGTGTTGCAGCTCCAGGGCACCCAGGACGCTGCCACCCGCTGCGGAGAACGACCCTGCCGTGAAGACACGCTCAAATCCGAGCGTGCCCACCGTGACGGTGGCTTCGTTGGCGATGGTATCCAGGTAGCTCAGGTGGATGGAGCCGACGGAAGCGAAGTCGCCCTGGTCCGCATAGTACGTCCCCTTGGTGTACTTAATGTTCGTGGCCAGTTCGGGGATCATGAAATTGAGATCCGTGTATCCCTGGCCGTGCGCGTGGGTGGGGTTATTGATCGGCATGCCGTCCACGCTGACCGCAAGGTCGGTACCGTGGTCGAGGTTGTAGCCGCGTAGCAGGTACTGATTCGCCTTCCCCTCGCCGCTGTGCGAGGTCACCTCCAGGCCGGGAACTGTCTCGAGCAATTGCCCGGGACGAAAGGCTGGCGTGAGCGCCAACTCATCGTTGACCACGATGCCTTCGCTGGCGGTGCTGGTGGTCC
>DATBCZ010000197.1:0-2532 GCA_036270175.1 Steroidobacteraceae bacterium
TTTGAAAGTCCTTTAGCGGATCAGCTTGCTTCCCGCGCCTTGAATGAATACTTCTGCCCGGCCACCGAGGCCTGGTAAAGGGCACCGCCTTTTACGATCGTGAATACGACCATTCCCTTGTAGTACCTGCCGGTGGTCGCAGCGTCCTTTTTGCCGCCACTGGCCTCGCCATTCGCACCTTGTGTGCCGGCTTCGGCACCGGCCGCGGCGGTGATCGCGACCACCTGCACTCCGGCGTCAAACTCGAAGTTCCCATTCGTAAACTCGTCCAGGGCGCGCTTGTCCTGGAAGAACACGATCTGGCTGTATCCTTCGCCACCCGCCTGAAATCCGACGCTGACCTGGGTCAGTGACGCGTCGCCGATATATTTCCCGCGCGCATAGACGCGACCCGTCCCGTGCGCCCCGCCTACGATGAAGGCTCCTTTCCCGATCGTTGGAAACACCGCGTAGCCATAACAGTCGTGGAAATATGCGGCGCTTTCGCCCGCGTGCTTGAACAGGTCGACGGTTGCGCGGGTGTCGGCATCGGAGGGGGCCGCCGCCGCGGCAGTTGCTGCCATCAACAGCACAGCGGTCATCCAGAACTTGTACATCAGTCTCATGGGTCTCTCCCCTCAACAGCGTGGCAATTGCGCGCAGTGTACGGCGAACCCCTGTCCGCGCCGAGACGTTGCGAGGACAATCAGTCGTTGTCCTACAATGGAATCCTCCCTCTGTCATGGACTGTTTATATATACAGGTTCTACGCTCATGACTTCACGACGCGAGGCCTTGCGCTTTGGCTTGGCGGCGGGCGCGGCGGCGGTGCTCGTGCCATCCGCCTGGGCCGCCGATCTGCCGGTGATCACCAAGGCGATCCCCTCCACGGGAGAGAAACTGCCCGTGGTCGGCCTGGGCACGGACCAGTTCCGCAGCAGTGAGCGGGACGCCATCCGGGCCGAAATCCAACGCATGCGGCAGTTGGGCGGAAGTGTCATCGACACCGCCGCGGCGTACGGCGACAGCGAGGCCGTCATCGGTGACTCGCTGGCGGCACTCGGCCTGCGCGAGCACATGTTTCTCGCCACGAAGTTGACGGTCAACGAGGCCGGGACGTCGACCCGCGGTGGCGCGGAGAGTTTCAATCGCTCGCTGGCGCGACTCAAAACCCAACGGATCGATCTGCTGCAGGTGCACAATCTGGAGGGGGTGGAGGCGCTGATGCCGGTGCTCCAGAAATGGAAGCAGGACGGGAAAATCCGCTACATCGGCATCACGACGTCACGTGTGGGACAACACACCCACATGGTGGAGTACATGCGCCAGTATCCACTCGATTTCGTGCAGGTTGACTACTCACTCGCAAACCGCGATGCGGCCACGAACGTGTTGCCGCTCGCGCTGGAGCGGCGTGTGGCCGTGCTTGCGAATATTCCTTTCGGCTTCGGCTCGGTGTTGCGCCAGGCACAGGCGCGCCGGCTGCCGGATTGGGCCGCGGACATCGATGTGACGAGTTGGAGTCAGTTTCTCCTGAAATATGTCATCGCTCACCCGGCCGTGACCTGCGTCATACCCGGGTCCACGAAGGTCGAGCATCTCGAGCAGAACCAACTTGCGGGACGCGGCCGGCTGCCGGACGAGGCGCTGCGGAGGAAAATGGAAGAGGTGTGGGACGCCGGCTGACGGCGAGCATGCGCGCTCGTTTCGGCTCGGTTAAGGTATCCGACGGTGCGTGCCGCGCTCGAGGAGTTGGCTCCGCAGGCCAGCCCCGTTTAGGGGGCTGGCCGCAGAGCGCTGACCAGGTCAGACGCTGCGATAGCTCTTGCGCTTCTTTTTACGATGGTCGATCTCGCGCGGATAGATGCCGCAGCGGAGCACCACCTTTTCGTAGCCGACTCGTTCCTGCGGGATCGGAGTTTCGACCGAAGGTGTCGACAACATGATGGCGTCGAAGCGCTCCTGGATACCGGGCTTGAACTCCGGGTGGCTCAGGATGAACAGGTCGTTGTTGACGACGCCGTTCAACACGCGCTCACCCGCTTCCAATGGATCCATCATCACCGACGGGCCGGGCGGACGCGGCGGGCCGTTCGGCCGATTCGGCGGGTGATAGGGATTCTCCTCGCCGGTGCCGATGTAGTTGTCGGTGCTCACCCCACCCGGACAGAAAACCGACGTGCCGATGTTGGTGGCTTCGAGCTCCACGCGGAGAGCTTCCATGATGCCGACCGCAGCTATCTTGGTCGACGTGTAGACGCCGGCGTTCACGCCCGGTAAGAGTCCGCCCATCGAGGCCGTGGTCACGAAGTGACCCCCCTCGCCGTGCTCGAGCATATGCGGCAGGCAGGTGGCGACGCTGTTATAGATGGCGGTGAAATTCACCGCGACGGCGTTATCCCATTCCTCGTACTTGGCCTGACTTGCCTGGCGCAGCGTCTTGATGCCCGCATTGTTGACCACGAGATGCAGTTTGCCGTACTTGGCTTTTACCTGGTCGAGCAGGTTTTTCCAGCCATCGCGCTCGGTGACGTCGTGTTTGACCGGGAACAC
>DATBCZ010000198.1:0-3149 GCA_036270175.1 Steroidobacteraceae bacterium
CCCTTGCGGACGTAAGCCTCGTACAGGAGATCCTTGACCACCTCGAGCGTGATGCCGGCTTCATAACTGTCGAGCAGCGGCATGTTGGGACGTGGGTCGGTCTCGTTGCCGAACAATATCGTGCGCAGCTTGTTGAAGGGCTCCGTGGCGATGCCGGCGAGCTCGCGCACGTTGTTGAGTTCGTCGAAAATCCGCATTTTTCCAGGCTCGCCGAGATCGGCGAACGCCGCCTGCGCGGTGCGGCGGCACATCGAGGCGAACGCGTTGTAGGCTGCGTTCGAGAAACACACCAGTGCTTCGCGGAAGAGAATTTCAACTTCCTCGGGAAGGTAGGTGTAGGTGAATTTCTCGCGCGCGCGCTCGACTTCGCTGAACTGTGGCGCGAGCTCGATGCGCGCCGGGCCGTAACTGCGCACCGTGAAGCGCAGAAAAATCGGCGCGTGGCAGTTGTCGCAGAGATACACGACACCCACCTGGCGTGGCTTGTGAACCGCGAGGTCTTCGAAGCGGGGCACCGCGACGGGTGTGATGTGCGCCACAACCTGACAATGGGGGCAGGTCACGGCGAGGTTTTCGGCCTGGTCGTGATTCAGACGGCTGGCGAGATCGATGTAGACCGACATTATGTTGTGCCGGCTGAGCTTGTTGTTGTGTCCGGAACGAGCCACGATTCTATCTCATCATGCAGCACGTCATTGCCGCATTCTGGGCGTCCCCGCCTTATTGCTGCGCACACGCCTGCGTTATGTAATGGGTCAGGTTGAGGGGCGCGGCGCGCGCGCGAAGGCCAGGATGCGCTCGGCAAGCGTGGAGTATTCGCCGCTGAAGTGATGGCCTTTGCCCACTTCGGCGAGTGTGATTTTCGTGTGCTCGGGGCTTTTGGGCAGTCCGGGGCAGATCGAGTCCGATTCGCCCTCGCCGTAGACGCACAGCACCGGCACGCCACCGATGGCGGCGACCTCGGGTTTGGTAGGCGGTCCGCCGTCATCGGAGCCGACCCAGTCGGCGATCCGGATCTCGAAGGATGCGTTCGAGTCGACGCCCAACAGGCTGACAGTCGCAACACGCTCGCGCAGATCGGTCGGCAGCCGGTTCACTACGAACGGCAACACGTCCGCCCCAAAAGAGTAACCAACGAGCAGCACGCGCTGTTTGTTCCAGGCCGCCAGGTAGTGGCGCATGACGCGGGCGACGTCTTGCGCGGTTTCGGCCGGAGTGCGCTCGGTCCAGAAGTATTTCAGGGAGTTCAGGCCCACGGTGGGCACGCCGCTCGCGGCCAGTTGTGTGGCCAACTCCTGGTCGAGCCCGGCCCAGCCGCCGTCGCCCGTGAGCAGGACCGCCATCTCATCCGAGCTGGCAGCGCCTGCCGCCGGTACCTCGTTCACAGGCAGGTCGCTGATTTCCTGCGGACGCGCCGCGGGCGCTTCTGTATGAGCGCTGATGCTGGCGTAGGCCTCGCGAAACTGCGGCATCCAGTTGCGCTCGACCGAGAAGCCATGGCCGACGAGTGGCAGCTTGACGACCTGCGCGCCGTGGGTCTGTGCGGCGAACACATCGACAGGCGCGGGGCCGCACACCTCGTCTTTCTGGCCCTGGAAGGCGATCCAGGGCTGTTTGAGATTTTTGGCGGGCTCGAAAACGAGGTCGGTCTTTTTGCCCGGTGTGTAGTGCAACCCGGCGCCCGGACAAAGTGCGGCGCCGGAGAAATCCTGGTCGGGGCAGAAGCCGAGGCTCAGAGCGCCGGCGAAGGTGCCCGGTGGCGACTGCACGAGGGCGGCGTAAACCACAGTGGCGCCGGAGGAGTAACCGACGAGAACGGGCACGTGATACACGAACATGCCGATCTCTTTCTGGATCTGGTGACTGAGATTCTCGAAGTCTCCCGCGATCAGTTGGCAGGGTGCGTTGGGACGCTGCGCGGCTTTGCCGAGCGCACCGAGGTATTGGCGGATGTCCACGCCAATGACGACCGCGCCCATGTCGACGAGTGCCTTCGCCATACTGATGACGCCCAGGTTCCAGCCGCCGTCGCCCGAGAGAAAGATGGCGACACTCTTGGGAGTGCCCTCGGGAATGTAGACGGTGACGGTGCCGAAGCGGCCGGCGGGGAGATGGGTTTCGCCTTCGGTGGGGTCGACGGGCGGCTTGGTCGCCGCGGGCTTCTTGTGCCTGTTGGTGTTGGCCTGCGCGGTCGCCGCAGCGGCTGTTGGTGTGGCGACAGCGCCGGCCGGGAGAGCATCTGCGGTGGCTGCGGCGGCCGTAGCCACGACGGTCAGCGACAGCGCGATGACCGCTCCCCAGAATTTGCCACTCATCTTGCGAACAACTCCTTCATCCCGCCCGCGATCAGCACGGAGACGTCCACGAGCACGCGGGGCAACGAGATGCCGCCGCGGGCCACGAGGTACTTCGCTTCCCACACCGGATCGAACTTCGCCTTGTAGCGGCGCAGGCCGTCGAAGTTGTAGAAGTGCTCGCCGTGGCGGAACACGAAATTTCCAACACGGTGCCAGGCGGGGGCCAGGGGATGCACCTCGAGACCGGCCAGCGGTGCCATGCCTAAGTTGAACCAACGGAAGCCCTGCGTGCGGCCCCATTTCATGAGCTCGATGAACAGGTAGTCCATGGCGCCGCGCGGCGCGTCCGGGCCGAAGCGCATCAGGTCCACGGACAACTCTTCCTTCGTGCCCGTGGTCCACAGATTGGCGAACGCGGCCGGCATGCCCTCGCAATAGACGAGCGCGATCGGAAAGTGCCGTAGATATTCGGGCGAAAAGGCACCCACCGAGAAGCGCTTCTCGCCGGTGGACTTGCTCGCGAGCCACGAATCCGACAGTTGCCGCAGTGTCGGCAGGATCTCGTCGAGGCGCTCCGGCGGGATCACTTCGAAGCTCGCCCCATCGCGCTCCGCGCGGCGATGCGCCTGGCGCAGGTCCGCCCGTGCGGAGCCCTCCAATCCGAAATCCGCCAGCGGCACGCGGGCCTCTTCGCCGATCTTCAGTGCCGCGAGGCCCAGATCCACGTAGAGCGCGAGGCTCTCAGCGCTCGTCTGATAGAACACCGTCTCGCCGCCGTGATGATCTGAGATCTCGCGGAAGCGCCACACGAGTTCCTCCGCGCCTGCGTCCGACCCGACCGGATCGCCAAGG
>DATBCZ010000199.1:0-2281 GCA_036270175.1 Steroidobacteraceae bacterium
AGGCAAACCCCCGATATCGCATGTACAACTCCCTTTGGCGGGTATCGGCTGGGTTCGAATAGTTGCCGGCCGCCACTTCATCCAACCGGGCTATGGAGGCATTGGCAGCACTCTACGGCAGCTCGGCAGCGGCTCACAGGGCCGGAATTAGCCATTCTTTCAGGCCCTGGCGAGCCTCAAGGGCGCCGACCGGTTATCATTAGCTACAGCTGTTCGCCGCGCTATGGGCCTCCCTTGCCCCCGAATTCGGGGCTCAGGGCCATCGCGGGTACAGTAGAAATAAATGGGAGGTATCAGGTTGCTCGTTGCCAGACAGCCTCGGCTGCGGCGGAATAGTCTGCGTCGCTATCTGTTAGCGCTGGCGTTGGCGTGTCTTTTACCTGTGATCGCGATCTCCGGGATTGCCGTGTGGAAGGCTGCTGTGGCATTTCGGAATACGGCCACCACGCGTCTTGCCGATACGGCGCTCACCCTCGCCAATGCTGTCGAAAACGAGTTGGAAAGCCGGCTGGCAACATTGGAAGCTGCTGCCGTCTCATCACGCGCTCGAGATAAGACCCCGTCAGCGCTAGCTGCGGAACTGGAGCGAATCGGCCTGGGGGGGCAACTCACCTTCTTCGGTAGCGCAGATGACGCAATCAGTAATGCCGCTCGCGGTCCGGGTGCCCCCGGGGTGGTGGCTCGCCAGGCGATTGAGCGGAACGAGTCAGTCGTCTCCAACATAACGGTCGACGCCGAGAGCGGGAGACCTTACATTTTGATGGGCTTGCCCACTGCCGAAGAGCATGGGGAACGCGGCGCTGTCGTTTTGACGCTTTCGCCTGAACAGCTGGTGCGGACCTTGCAGCAGCGGCGTGCGGCGTTGTCCGGCATTCTCGTGGCCGTTACCGACGGAGAGGGCCGCATCGTTGCGCGGTCGCGCGATCCTCAACGGTTCGTTGGCAAGCGTGTGCCCGATTGGGCGAATCTGCTGGCGGTAGGCAACGATCACGGCTTGTTCGATGCGAAGACGACCGAGGGTATCCCGGTTGTCTTCTCCTTTCAAACGCTGCTCGGTACACCCGGTTGGGTAGTGGTGGTCGGTGAGCCGCGAGAGGTGTTCAACGCACGCTGGCGCGAGCCGCTGCAGGGACTGGCAATCGGTGCACTCATCGCTATCGTGTTGGCGCTGACCGTGGCCGCCTGGATCGCTCGTTTGATCCTGCTGCCTGTGCGGGCGCTGGCGGAGCGCAGTAAGGCCATTGCAGCCGACGGCCCGAACATTGAAATCAAGCCCGTTGCAGCGTCCGCGGTGTTGGAGTTCGAGACCTTGCGTCAGAGCTTCGAGGAGGCCGAGACGGCGCTGCGCGAACGGGCGCTCGCCGAGCACCGTGTCGTAGAAGCCCTCGCCGAAAGCGAAGGTCGTTACCGCGCAGTCGCGGAAGCGGGGGCGCTCGTTTTTTGGCGGCGATCCAGCGACGGACGGGTTCTTTCGGCGACCGGGTGGGAGGAGCTCACCGGCGCTCCGGAAAGTGCGGCGCTCGATTCAGGATGGATCAAATTCATTCATCCTCACGACCTGCCCTCTGCAGGGCAGGCGTGGCAACAGGCCATCTCCAGCCGCTCGACGGTGGATATTGAATTCCGCATCAAGGCGCGAGACGGACGCTGGCTTTGGGTTCGGGCGCGCGGCGCTGGCGTCGCCGCCGCAGGTGGCGCTCCGAAGGAATGGGTCGGGGCACTCGAGGATGTCGACGCACGCCGACAGGCCCAGGCACGGATCGCACACATGGCACATCACGATGCGTTGACAGGTCTAGGGAACCGAATTCTGCTGTATGAGCAGCTGAAGCAGGCGGTGGCTTCTGCAGCACGAGGTGAGCCCAGTGCTCTACTGTGCATCGATCTCGACCGCTTCAAAGAGGTCAACGACAGCGTCGGTCATCCGGTGGGAGACGCTCTCTTGCGCGCAGTGGCAGACCGGTTGCGCCAAAGCACGACGGGTACCGATTTCATCGCTCGGCTCGGCGGCGATGAATTCTCGATCATACAGGGCGACCGCGCGCAGCCAGAGGAGGCATCATCCCTCGCCGGCCGGCTCGTCGATGCGTTGAGCGACCCCTATGACCTCAATGGCCATCGGGTCGTTGTCGGCGCGAGTATCGGCATTGCCGTGATCGCAAACAACGAGCATGGCCCCGATCAACACCTGATGAACGCGGACGTCGCACTTTACCGGGCGAAGGACGGTGGACGCGGACGGTTCTGCTTCTTTGAGCAGGAGATGGACAGCCGTATGCAG
>DATBCZ010000200.1:0-9826 GCA_036270175.1 Steroidobacteraceae bacterium
CACTTCCTCGAGAACGGTCTCCAGGTCGAAGATCAGCTCTCTGATCTCACGGCGCGCAACAAAAGCGGTCGGATCTTGAATGTTTTCCATAGCCTCTCCGGGCCCTTTTAATCAGGCCGACCAGGATAAACGCCCGGTCCCGGGAGGGGTTCCGCAAGCTGCGCCGTGCGAACCGTGCCGGTCAATCGGGAGGGCGCGATGGCGGGCGCTCCTCCAACCCCCGGGTCAGACCAACTTCGTCGAGCGCCGAGACCAGCTGTGCCGTATTGGCGCGCTCTTGCATCTGGGCGGCCTGGGGATCGTGACGATCCTTCACCATGGGGAGATCCCGCCGTAATTCCTCGATGAGGTGGATGACCTTGGTGACCTTCTGCTCGGTCAGCAGGTTGACCTGCAGATCGAGGTGCGCCCGCTGTTGCTCGAACTTGGTTTGACGGTTCTGCGCAATCAACACGACGGTCGTCGTGAGCAGCGCCACGAACGATACCAACAGCTCGAGCCACTGAAACGGTGGCGGGTCGAAGGGAGCCAGCCCAAAGCGCGCGCCGATCGAATTGAACAGGATCCAGACGCCCGACAGCACCAGGATGCCCACCAGGTAGGCCGGCCGGCCGACAATGCGGCTGACTCGCTCAAGACGCAGCTGTGACGCGCTGGTCGCATCCCACTCGCGACGCTGCAGCGCCACCACTCCCTCGATGTTCTCACTGATGTGATCGGACAGCGCCGCCGCAGCGGCGGGTCGATCTGTCTCGACATTCAAGTCAGGTGACGTACGTTCTTCAGCCATGCGAAAGGATACAGAAAGATTCAAGAAGGAATCCACGAGCGCGTTTGCTTTGTGCTGCAAGTCCTTCTCACGAGTGCGTGCAAAAGTCCTTACCGTGGAGTATATGACTCAGTAGAGACGTTAGTCTCCGACTGAAGAAGCGTATACAAGACGGGAAAACCGTCGTGCCGTTCATGGGGAGCCTACTCGAACACGTTCGATCGAATCGTGGCGGGAGGGTGGTGTATGAAAGCGGTGTCCGCAATCGTAGCGGTCTTCTCCGTGGCTTTATTCGGCGCGGGCCTGTTCCCCAGCGCCAGCGCGTGGGCCAGCACCACGCAAATCATCGCAGCCGGAACGTCGCAGACGAATCTGCCGACAGAAACGACCTGGCCCGGCGCCCAGAATCCGCCCTATATATGCTGTTGGGCCCAACAGGGTCAGTACGTCACCTTCTCCTTCACCGTGAGCGGTGGCTCGACCGCGTTGGCGCTGCGTTACAGCGCCGGTAACGGGGCGATCACCCGAAAGATCGAGCTGGATGGGGCAACGTTGGTTGCGGATCAGACCTTTCCACGTACGGCTAACTGGAGCACCTGGGCAACGCTCACCCTGACCGAAACGCTCAGCAGCGGAACACATACCCTCACCGTTATTTTCGACACGCCGTCCGGCTCAGCCGGATACCTCAACCTCGACAACCTCGCGGTCACACAGCAAACGGCCACCGGCACACAGGTCATAGCGGCCGGCAAGTCGCAAACCAACCTCCCCACGGAGACGACGTGGCCTGGCGCCCAGGATCCGCCGTACATCTGCTGTTGGTCCGCGCAGGGGCAATATGTCACTTTCTCATTCACCGCAAGCGGCGGCGCGACGAGCCTGGCGCTTCGCTACAGCGCCGGCAACGGGGCGATCAGACGCAAGATAGAGATCGATGGCGCGACCGTGGTTGCGAACCAGACCTTCCCGGGCACCCCCAATTGGAGCACCTGGACGACGCTGACGTTGAACGAGACGCTCGCCAGCGGGACGCACACTCTCACCGTTATTTTCGACACGCCGTCGGGATCGGCCGGATACCTCAACCTCGACAATCTCACGGTTACACAGCAAGCGGCAACCAGCCCGCAGGTCATCGCGGCCGGGAAGTCGCAAACCAACCTCCCCACGGAGACTACATGGCCCGGCGCCCAGGATCCGCCGTACATCTGCTGTTGGTCCAAGCAAGGTCAATACGTCACCTTCTCTTTCACGGTTGGCGGAGGGTCGACTGCATTGGGGCTGCGCTACAGTGCCGGCAACGGCGCGATCACACGCAAGCTCGAGTTGGATGGCGCGACTCTCGTTGCGAACCAGACTTTTCCGGGCACTCCCAACTGGAGTACCTGGACGACCCTGACTTTGAACGAGTCGCTCAGCAGTGGAGCGCACACGTTCACAGTCATTTTTGACTCAACGTCCGGCTCGGCCGGCTACCTCAATCTCGATAATCTCACCGTCAGTCAAGGCGGCGGCGGCGGAAACCCGCCACCCACGGCTGTGGCCGTTTCCCTGGGCTATGCCGACAGTGCAACCGGGTTGACTCCCTGGTCGGGGTCCGCAAACACACTTTTCATCGGCGAGCCACCGCAATGCTGCGCGACCCACGGCCCGGACAACGGCAGCCCGGGGTATGACGGGGGGGCGATCGAGATTACGAACTCATCGTCCACGGCGGTAACGGTCACCAACGTCACGGTGGATTTTGGCGGAGCCTCGAGTCCTGCGAGCTTTGCTCTCTGGGGCGGGACCGCGGCCGGCTCGCTGCCGCGGTCCCTCCCGGCCGGGTGGCACCTGGTACTCACCATGCGGTCGGGTTTCGACTTCGATACCTCGGATCTGCTCGGCGAGGCCTGTCATATCAACAGCGGCGTAGTACCCGTTGTGCACGTTACGCTCAACGGGACCGACACGGACTACCTGGATGACCACCAGATACTCAACAGTGACGGGGCGGATCTCGCCTCGTGCCCGGGAGACGTATCCGAGCAGAAGTCATTCCAGGTCGTGATACCCGGCGCGCAACCCGCCGCCCCGCCGGTGAACGACGTCGCTCCATCGGTAACCGGCACGGCAACCGTGAGCCGGGTTCTGAGTGGCTTCGCGGGCGGCTGGAATGCCAGCCCACCACCCGCCATCGTGTTGCAATGGATGCGTTGTGACAGCGCCGGTGGAAACTGTGCGGCCATTTCAGGCGCGACGTCGCCAACGTACCGTCCGACAGCCGCCGACGTGGGATCCACGCTTCGCTTGCAGATTGCGGCCACCAACGCCACGGCGAAGGTAGCCGTTGCCTCGACTCCCACAACGGCAGTGGCTTCTGGACCCGCGGTCATGCAGATGGGGGATACGTCGACTGGATTCACTTCCGTCTATGTTGCCACTGCGACGGAACTGGCGTCGATGTTTACCGCCACGTCATCCGGGACGACCATCGACTTCGAATTCTTCGCGCGCGGCGCGGGCGGCACGCAGGTATTTACTCCCAAGGTCTACTCGGTAGTCAACGGAGCGAAGGGCGCTCTGTTGGCGACGGGGGCCGCCGTCACCGTGCCCAAGGGTACTAACGGCCAGTGGTACATCTCCAAGATGAGTGGCCTGGCGCTCACCTCCGGCATCCGCTACGTGTTGGCACTCGATCCGACGGGTACCCCGAGTACTTATGTCGGCTCGGAAACCAACGGCACAATGGCCTTCTTCGTGGACTATCAATGAACGGCGGCGAACACCTTCTTGATGAGTGAGTTCGCCTGCCCGAGGGGGTCTTTGCGGATGGCGTGCTCCTCGTCGGCGATACGACTGAACAACCCGTCCAGCGCCTTGGCGGTCACATAGTCGTTGAGGTCAGCGTCCTGCTTGTTGACCAGGCCGAGGTCGGCCGCCTTGCCGGCATACTTGTCGTACACGGGGGCGAGCTGCAGCTTTGCGGTTTCGCGGGCAATCGTTGGCTTGAATTTCGTCGTGAGCTGCGCACTCGTGGCGCGTCTGAAATACTGAGTGCCGGCGTCCTCGCCACCGGTGAGGATCCCCTTCGCATCAGCGACAGTCATCCGTTGCAGAGCTGCCTTGAAAATCGGCTTGGCGTCGGCGACTGCCATCTCGGCGGCGCGATTCATTCCCACCTTGAGCTTGTCCGCCTCTCCGCCCATCCCCACCATGCGCAACGCGCGATCCGCCTTTTCGAGTGCCGGCGGCAGAGGGATGGCCACTTTGGGGTCGTTCAGAAATCCGTTAGGTACGCCGAGTTGTGAGACGGCCGTGTCGATTCCTTGTGACAAGGCGGCACGCAAACCACTGGCGGCGTCATGGGAAGTCAACGCGTCCAACGTGGAGGGTGCTCCCCAGGCCGCCGCCCCGGAGCCGAAGAAGATTGGTGCGGCGCACAGGACAGCCACGACGCGGCATCGCGATAAGGACAGTGCGTTCATGATTCTGACTCGGGTTGCGATGACCCGGGCAATCGTACTCTCTCGAGCACACTGGCGCGTCAGTGCCCCATACTCGGCTTCGACATCGGTTTCGAATAACGCCAATGACACCAGTCGCACGCTTTGAACTCGTTCTCATTTTGATGGCCACCGTCATCGTGCTGGAGCTACTGGCGCGCCGGCTGCGTATGCCGCCTGCCGCGGCGTTCATTCTCGGTGGGATTGCGCTCGCACTCATCCCTGGAACGCCCGATGTTGAGCTCGATCCGGACCTGGTGCTGGTGCTGTTTCTGCCGCCGCTACTGCTGTCCGGCGCTTATTTCACGGTGTGGCGCGACTTTCACGCCAATCTGCGCATCATTCTGCAGCTGGCCATCGGTGCGGTAGCGTTCACAACGGCAGCCGTTGGCATCGTCGCCCACTGGATGTACCCGGCGCTTCCCTGGGCGGCGTGTTTCGCACTCGGAGCGATTGTCTCCCCACCCGATGCGGTTTCGGCCAAAGCGGTTCTGCAACGCCTTTCGCTACCGCCGCGGGTCACGGTGCTGCTGGAGGGTGAAAGTCTCGTCAACGACGCGACCGGCTTGGTTCTTTATCGGTTTGCAGTGACCGCCGCACTGACGGGTGCGTTCAGCGCGGGGCACGCGGTATTGAGTTTCGGCGGACTGGCGCTCGGCGGCGTGGCCCTGGGACTCGGGTTCGGGTGGTTGGTGACGGTACTGTTACAACGCATGCGTGACTCCACCCTGAGCGTGATCGCGGGTTTCCTGGTGGCCTGGGTTTCCTACATCGTCGGCGACTGGCTGCACGTATCGGGTGTGCTGTCCACGGTCGCGTGCGGCGTTGTGATAGGAATACGCCAGCACACCGTCCTGTCGGCTGCCACCCGCGCCCAGGCGGAGGCCACCTGGAAGGTCATTGGGTTCATTCTCGAGTCTTTGATATTTATTCTGATCGGGCTGTCGCTGCGGAGTGTTTTGCAGCGCCTGGGTGGCAACTGGCACGCCATCGCCGTGCTCATACCGGCCGCGTGGGCGATCATTGCAACGGTCATCGTGGCGCGCTTCCTATGGATTCTGCCGGCAACCTACATACCGCGCGCCTTGATTCCCGCCCTGCGACGGCGCGATCCGTATCCGCCCCTGTCGGTGCCCATCGTCATGAGTTGGGCCGGGATGCGCGGCGTGGTGAGCCTGGCGGCCGCGTTGGCCCTGCCCGAGCAGTTCCCGGGGCGCGACTTCATTCTGGCGACTACGTTCGCAGTCATCCTGGTCACGGTCCTGGTCCAGGGCGCCACGTTAGCTCCCTTGATTCGCCTCATGGGCCTCGGCAACTTCACACAGCAACAGACGAGTACCCTGTCTGAAGCCGAAGCACGCGTGGAGATGGCGCGAGCACAACTCACCGAGGTCGAAAGATTGTCAGCGCGTGAAGACCAGACGCAACGCCATCCGCGCCTCGTGGAACAGTACGGCTATCGGGCGCGGGCGGCGACCCGTTTCAACGAGGCTGCGGGGAGCCTGATCGAGCAGAAGCGCGAGCACTTCAGGGTCGTGCTGGCGGCAGTCGCGGCGGGCCGGGCTGAGATTCTGCGGTTGTATCATGCGGGCAAGATCCATGATTCGGTACTCGGTGTGCTGGAGCACGACCTCGATCTCGAAGAGATCAGCGCGCGCAGGCACCTTGGCGAGCCCTTGGAAGGCTGACCCGGGCGCCGGAAGATCATGCCGGAATTGCCGGGAGCGGCTTGAAAACGACCGCCATCGCACCTACGGTAGCTGTTGCCGAAGTCCCCCCGCAAAAAGGAGTGACCACATGACCGCATCGACCGAGCGCGCAATCCTGGCCGGAGGTTGCTTTTGGGGTGTACAGGACCTGCTCCGGCGTTATCCCGGCGTCATCTCCACCCGGGTCGGCTATTCCGGCGGGGACGTGCCGAACGCGACGTACCGCAATCACGGCACCCACGCCGAAGCGATCGAAGTCATCTTCGACCCCAAGGTGATGAGCTATCGGAAGCTGCTCGAGTTTTTCTTCCAGATCCACGATCCGACCACCCTCAACCGGCAGGGTAACGACCGCGGTCTCAGCTATCGCTCGGCGATTTTCTATACGAGCGAGGAGCAGAAGGAAACCGCCGAGGACACTATCGCCGACGTCAATGCGTCGGGTCTCTGGCCGGGAAAAGTGGTGACCGAAGTCGCCCCCGCGGGCGCTTTTTGGGAAGCGGAGCCGGAGCACCAGGACTACCTGGAGCGTATCCCGAACGGCTACACCTGCCACTTCGTGCGCCCTGAGTGGAAGCTTCCGGTCCGGCCGGCCAAGAAGGCCGCCGGCGCCGCTTGAGTTAGTGCACTCGAGTTAATGCACGAGAGGACGGGTCTCAGTGACCGTCGACTCCAAACGCCAGTAGCACGTTACCCGGCTGGCCGGTGATGCGGCCGTAGCCGGAATTCACGTACACCATGCCGCCGGCGACGGTAGCC
The DNA here is from genome assembly GCA_036270175.1 of Steroidobacteraceae bacterium. Classification (GTDB taxonomy): domain Bacteria; phylum Pseudomonadota; class Gammaproteobacteria; order Steroidobacterales; family Steroidobacteraceae; genus 13-2-20CM-66-19. Next base: position 6,726 of record DATBCZ010000200.1, read on the forward strand.
CCGCCGTTATCCAACGAGCCGCCCACGCCGGCAACGCCATTCACCGTGTCGAACGACTGGGCCGTATCGAAATCCCAGATCACACGGCCGTCGCCACTGGCGTAGGCACGTAAATGACCATCCTGAGAGCCGGAAAACACCGCTCCCGGCATGGCTGAGACGGCCTGCGATTGGGCCGCGATGCAGTTTCTAGTACCCCAACTGCACACGGGCGCGGGCGGATCGGCGCGCCACACCTGTTTGCCATCATCGATCCGAAGCGCGACCAGGCCTCCAGGCTTGGCAGTCACTGCAGCGGCATCGGAGACAGCGGCATACAACACCCTCGGGTCCGCGGCACTGCCCCACTCGATGCCACCGAGGCTGCTGCCAACACCGGCTTGCGCGGTCCACAACTGGCGGCCGGTCTCAGGGTCGAGACCGTAAACCTGTCCAGACTTCTCCCCGGTCAAGAGTACCTGGTGTCCGTTGGGCAGCGCCCGCAAGATCGGCGACGTACCGAAATCAACATCGGGGCCGAGTGTCTGCGGGCATTTACCCTTCCCCGCGGTGTCGGGCGAATCACAACCGACGACGTAATTGTCCTTGGCGTGCAGCTGATTCGCCCAGCGGACGGCGCCCGTGCTCATGTCGAGGGCGAGAATCGAATCCGTACGGCTGGTCGGGACCTCGGTGTATGAATTTCCCGTACCGACATACAACAGATGCCGCTCGGGATCGAGGGTCGGCGCGGACCACACGGAGCCGCCGGCGGGGCCATACAGCTGCGTACCATTTTCCGTTTTCTTGTAAGGCGCCGGCTGCTGCTCGATCGTGAAGGTTCGCCAGAGCAACTGGCCGTTGCGAAGATCGAGCGCGGCGACGCCGCCGCGGAACTTACAACATTCATAACCCGGTGCAGCGGCGGAGAGCTCCTCCAGGGACGACACGGGGACATAGAGACGTTGCTCGTAGGGCACCGGGGCGCCCGTGATTCGCGCATCCGGGTGTTGATCGAGCCGCTTCTTCCAGATGGGCTTACCGGTGTCGGCGTTCAGCGCATAGACGGTGGCGGAGTCGTCTCCGAACACTGTGGCGAGCTGCTTGCCCGAGTCACTCTGAATCATGACCACGGACACGGCAGCGCGCACCGGCGCATCGGTGTCGAATGTCCAGTGGGTGCAGCCGGTCTTCGCATCGAGAGAATAAACACGCCCGGCGGAACTCGTCACATACACCCGACCGCCCACGATCGTCGGCTGGCCGTAGATGTAGCTCGCCCGGTAGCCGAACGCCCACTTCACTTTCAAGTGCGGCACATCGGCAGCGGTGAGTCCGGGATCAGGTTGATAGCGCGAGTTGTTGAGATCGCGCCCCCAGCCGTTCCAATTCGAGCCGCTGTCGGCCACCTTGGCAACCCCGTGTTCCGTGCACAGGTTTGTCTCGGGAACCTTGCCGAGGTTGCCGGTGGGCGCCTTACCGGTGACAAACGTCGCGACGGCTACGCGATCATTCATATTGAGGCCGGCCGCCTGCGCGCGCATGACGCCATTCGTCAGGATCTGCATCACCTCGTCAGGGGTGCGCCGGGCGATAATGTCGCGGGCCGGAATCCGCTCCTTCGGATGGTCGTGACAAGTGCTGCAGAACTGCGCGTAGAGTTGCGAGCCCGGGACCGACGGGGGACCGTCGTTGCCCGCTGCCGCAGCCGGCGCCGACACAAACAACAAAACGGCGGCGACGGCCGCACTCGCCTGCAGCAGTTGCAGGGCGCTCTGCGCCCTCACGGCGCGGTGCGGTAGGCGATGCGGTCGCCGCGGAAGGTTCCAAACCATAGAGTGGAGCCGACCTGCACGGCAGTGGTCGCGCCACTGAATTCCTTCGAGCCGGGCTCCTTGACGACAGGTGTGACCTTCAACGTCTTGGGATCGAGTAGCACGGTCGCCCATGCGAGTGGCTCGTTCAGATTCTTCGGAGTGACGAATTGTCCAGTGACGAAGATCTTTCCGTCGGGTGCCCAGCGCAGATTGTCAGGATTGAAATCGACCTTGACGCTCGAGCGCTCGCCCGCACCGGTGAGAGGCACGCGATAGATTTCATGCGTGCCGTAAGCGTTGACGAATAGCCATTTGCCGTCGTGGGACACGACGATGCCGTTGTCCCCCGAGAGTTGCGTACCGGGAATTTCGCTGAATCCCTTGCCGGGCGTCCATAGATAGACGACGCCGTTGATCTGGCCCGCCAGAATGTGCTGGAAGGCTTCCTTATCGGCGTTGTCCATGAATTTCGTGACGACGAAGCCACCCTTGGGCAAGGCGGCCACCGAGTTGGGATTCACTCCCGACGGCATGACGACGCAGCCCACCCACTCGGCGGATCCCTTGCCGGCGTTGAGGCGGAATACCTCCACCGAATCGCGCCCGGCGTGGTTGATCGCGTAAACGGTCGATACGCCGTTCGGCCCCGGTACTACATCCAGTCCGTGAGTCGCGAGGCCCTTCAGATCCGGTGCCGCGCACGGATACTCCGGGTCCGGCTTCGCCGCAATCGACAAAATCACGGGCTTGAACGACTTCGCCGCGGTATCGATCAGGTACAACCCGGCCGATCCGGGCTGAAGAGAGCCGCCGACCAGCCAGCGGCCACCTTCGACCGGAAGGAAGTCCTCTACATTGACCACACCGCAGACAAAACTCAGGTCGCCCACGGGTGCGCAGGAGGTCGAACCCGCGGGCGCGGATTGGGCTCGCACCGGGTGCGTCGTGAGGAGTGATGCGGCGAGAACGAGCGTTGCGGCGGTATTAGCGGCGAGCGACTTCATCTGGACGTCTCCCATTGGCTGGCCGCCGATGTTACCTCAAGCCGGGTGTCACACCCTCAACTCGTCATACTCTCAACTCAAGATTGTACGGAGCCGCTTTGGCGCAATGCGTGCGCTCGTGTGCCAGCAGCCAACGCTTGCGTTCCAGGCCTCCACCAAAACCGGTGAGAGAAGCATCGGCGCCGATCACGCGGTGACAGGGAACGATCACAGGTATGGGGTTCGCGCCATTCGCGGCGCCGACGGCGCGCACTGCCGCGGGGCGACCGATCGTGGCCGCCAGTTGGCCATAGCTCACGGT
>DATBCZ010000201.1:0-7603 GCA_036270175.1 Steroidobacteraceae bacterium
ACAACCTGGAAGTGCTCACCGGCACGCAGGTGGGCGGTAACTGGGGCCGGGCGGCCACCAATTACCTGCTCCGCAACCGGATCAAAATCCGCTCCTTGAACTTCATGCGCGGGCGCACATTCTTGAATCGGTACCTCATCCTGGACGAGGCGCAGAATCTCACCCCTAAGCAGATGAAGGCCCTGATCACGCGCGCGGGTCCCGGGACTAAACTGGCGTGTCTGGGTAATATCGCCCAGATCGATACGCCATACCTTTCGGAGATGACCTCGGGCCTGACCTATGCCGTAAACCGCTTTCGCGGCTGGCCCCATTCGGGGCACATTACGCTGGTCCGGGGCGAGCGCTCGCGACTCGCCGACTACGCGTCGGATATCCTGTAATCGTCTGTTTTGTAAGTTTCTGTAAACGTAGGGAAACTGAGCCTGGAAGCCACGGTCGAATGCGAACCATGCATCGTCCCATTCTGCTGCTGCTGATCGCCGGCACCCTCTTCACGACGGTTGCCGCGGCGGTTGAGCCTGTTAAGCCGCCCATTCAGTCGCAGCTCGATGCCGCCGCGCCGCAGGTACCCCTGACCGGCGACCTGCCGGGGGGTGTGGCGAACGGCCTGCCCGACCTCGGCAGCCCGGAAGCCGCCATTATTTCGCACGCGGACGAGCGCCAACTCGGCTACATGATCGTGCAGGAACTGCGCGATCAGAACGCCCTCCTCGAAGACCCTGAGCTCAGCGAGTATGTGAACACGATCGGCGACCGCCTCGCCGCGCAGAGTCCGGACGGCGCGCAAGGCTTCCAGTTCTTCATTGTGAAGGACTCTGTCATCAACGCGTTCGCCGTACCCGGCGGCTTTGTCTTCATCAACTACGGCCTCATCCTGGCCACCAACAGCGAATCGGAGCTGGCGAGCGTCCTCGGCCACGAGATCGCGCACGTCACTCAACACCATATCGCCCGATCGATCCAAGCGCAGAGTCGGCAGTCCATCACCACGATGGCCGCCATGCTGGCCGCCATTCTGATCGGCGCCGTAGGTCATGGCGGTGGACAGGCTGTCGAAGGCGGCATCGCAGCTGCACAAGGCCTCGCCGTTCAACAGCAGATAAATTTCACACGTGACGAGGAGTCGGAGGCCGACCGCGTCGGCATCGGCTACCTCGCAGGCGCTGGGTTCGACACTCAGGCCATGGGAAATTTCTTCGAGGTTCTCTCCAGGCAGGAAGGCCTGGCTGCGACCTACATCCCACAGATGCTGGTCGATCACCCCGTCACCACGGACCGTATCGCCGAAGCCCGCAGCCGCGCGGCGCAGTTCCCCCCGCGCAAGGCGAAGGACTCACTGAGCTACGCGCTCGTCCGCGAGCGTGTTCGAGTGTTGACGGCACCCGGCGACACTGACATCGAGAAGGTCTACGCGCAGAGGCTCCAGAAGACACCAAACGACATGGCCACCCGCTACGGGGAGGCGTTGGCGCTGATGGCGGACAACAGGTCCGTCGAAGCCGAGAAGATTCTTTTCGAGCTCACCAAGGAGCATGAGGGCCTCATCATGCTGCACTCCGCGCTGGGACAGGCGGAGGTCAAGGCCGGGCAGACGAACGACGCCCTGGGCACATTTAAACACGCGGTGAAATTATTCCCGCGCAATGTTCCCGTCACCGTGCGGTATGCCGAATCGCTCATCGCGGCCGGCAACGCGAAAGAGGCTCACGTCGTGTTGCTCGACCTTTTCAACAACGTGCCGCCGACACCCGAGCAGATCCGACTCACCGCCAACGCGGCCAGCGCCGCTGGGGATGCGGGGGATGCCTATTACTACATGGGTGAATATCAGCTCTCCGGGGGCAATCTGCCACTGGCCGCCACCCAGTATCAACTCGCCCTGCAGGCCCCCAACCTGAGCTCGATCCAGCGGCAGCGCTACCAGGCACGCCTGGACGAGGTGCGCGAGTACCTCGCGATGGCGAAATTACGAAAAACCAGCATCGTCGGACCGTAAGATACGTAGTAGCTCACGCGTACAAGGCCGCGGGCGGCCGCGACTGCTACAATCCCTTTCAGCTCCTTCAGGTCGCTTTGCTCCCCATGCAGACAACACTCCGGGCCACCGCCCTGTCCTTCCTGCTGCTCACCTTGTTCGGCTGCGCCGCGCCACCTGCCAAGAAGGATCCCCGCGATCCCTGGGAGCGCATGAATCGCACCACCTACAAGTTCAATGACAAGGTCGACAAGGCTGTCCTGAGGCCCCTCGCGCGTGGCTACCAGAAAGTCACCCCGAGCTTTTTCCGCACCGGTGTCAGTAACTTCTTCGACAACCTGGAATACCCGCTCGTCATTGTGAACGACCTGCTGCAGGCGAAATTCACGCTGGCCGGCAAAGACACCGGCCGCCTGCTGATGAACTCGACCTTGGGGATAGGCGGCCTGCTGGATCCGGCCTCATCCGCGGGTCTGCAGAAGACCACCAACGACTTGGGACTGACGCTGGCGCACTGGGGTGCGGGAAAGGGCCCTTACTTCGTCATCCCGTTTCTGGGGCCGTCGGACGTACGTGACGGCCTGGCGAGGATTCCGTCTTCGTACGGGAGTCCGATGAATTACATCGGTGACGGCTGGAAGACCCACTACAGTTTGTGGGCCGTGAGTCTGCTCGATGCGCGCTACCGGCTGTTGAGCCTGGATGCGACGCTCGATAGCGCCTACGACCCGTACTTGTTCATGAAGAACGCGTACCTGCAGCGCCGCGACTTCCTGGAGACCGGCGGTCAACCCTCCAACAACGGCAATGAGAGCGAGGCCGACAAGCTGTTGGATGAGGCGACCAAGGAAGAAAACGAGTCGACCCCGCCGCCCAAGTGACGGCGGCGAGGCGGGAGTCTTTAGATTAGACGCCCGTTTGCAGCAGTTCGGCGACTTCGCTGATCTTCGCGATCGCGAGCAGGCCTGCCGGCAGATTCACGTAACGCAACGACCGGCCATCGCGTTTCGCTCGCGCCAGCCAATCGAGCAGTACCGTCAGACCGGCGCTGTCTGAAGCTGTAATGCCGCTGCAATCGACCTCGCACGAGCGTGCCGCGCATCCCCTGAACTTGAGTAAGCCTTCCTCTCTCGCGCGGCGCGCGGTCACGAAGGTCAGAGAGCCGCGCACGTGCGAGCGGCCATCATCCCCGGCGACGATCTCGAACGCCGTCGAACCTGAAGATCGGTCCGGCGCCGGCACCCTCGACCGGGATCGAGTCAGCACCGTGCTCATGACGATGCCTTCCCGCCGGCGGTGGTCTTGCTGATTTCGCCCGGCTTCTCGCCCTTCTCGAGTCGGGTGATCACCGCATCCATGCCCTGTTGATCGATCTGCGCGTCGAAATCGTCGTGGTAACTCTTCACGTAGCTGATGCCATCGATGTTCACATCAACAGCCTTCCAACCCTGCGGGGTCTTACGCATCGAGTAGTTCACGGCGATGCGATCGCCGTTGTCGCGCTTTACCTCCGTACGTACGGTGGCGCGGTCGGCGCCCGCATCAACATTCGTCGGGTAGATCTTCAACTTATCCGACGTGAACTCGCTCAATGCGGCGCCGTAGTTGGCGAGGAGCGAGTGATAGAACGCATCGACGAAGCGCTTGCGCTGCTCCTCTGTGGCCTTCCGCCAGTGCAGGCCCAGAACGGCGCGAGCGGAGGTCTCGACATCGAAGTTCGGCAACAGGTACTTGTCGACGAGCGCGGCGACCTTCGCGGGGTCCTTTTTATATTCGGCGCGGTTGGCGTCCAGGTCATGGAGCATCCCTTCAGCAGCCGTCTTCACAACATCCGATGGGCCGAGCGCACTCTGCGAAGCGGCCGCTGCTGGGGCCGCTGCGGGCGCCTGCGCGTAGAGCAGTGGCGCGCCGAACGCCGACACAGCGGCGGTCAGCAGGATGGCGCCCAGGCGCCGCGATGCAATGCTCATTTCTTGGACTCCTGTTTCTTGGGCGTCGCGTCAGCCGGCGGGCTCTGACTCTCGGTCTGGCTCTGCTGACTGTCGCCACCGCCCGCTTTGCTGGCGAAGTTCGCGAACAACTTGTTGATGAGGCTCTCGAGCACGATAGCCGACTGCGTCTGGTCGATATGGGCACCGTTCTTGAGGTAAGTGTCGGAGCCACCGGGGCTCAGTCCGACGTACTTCCCTCCGAGTAACCCCTGTGTCTGGATGCTGGCGAAGCTGTCGTCCGGAATAGCGTTGTATTGCGGGTCGAGCCGCAACCCGACTACCGCCTGGTAGACCTTCGAGTCGAAGCGGATCGATTCCACCTCGCCAACGCTCACGCCTGACATGGTAACGGGTGAACCCACCTTGAGATCCCCGATATTGTCGAAATTGGCGGTGACGTGATAGCCGCGCTTGGCGGTGTTGAACTTCAAGCCGGCCGAGGGCAGCTGGGTGGCCAGGAAGAACAGGGCCACAAAGCCCAGCAGCACGAACAACCCGGTGCCGAGCTCGAGGGTGCGATTCGATTGCATGTAACGATCCTCTTACAAGAACGCCGCGGTCAGGACGTAGTCCAGCAGCAGCGTGAGCACGGACGAAGCAACGACGGTGCGTGTCGTGGCGAGACCCACTCCGGCGGCGGTAGGCTCGGCGTGGTATCCCTCGTTCACCGCGATGAGACTGCAGGCGACCCCGAAAACGAGACTTTTGACGAAACCCTGGTTGACGTCATGCCAACTGACGGCGCCCTGCATCTGCGACCAGAACGCGCCCTGGTCGACTCCCAGGAACTGCACGCCCACGAGCTGCGCGCCATACAAGCCGATGACACTGAAGATCGCTGCCAGGAGCGGCATCGCGATCACCACACCGATGAAGCGCGGCGCAGCGACGTAACGCAACGGATCGACCGCCATGATTTCCATCGCCACCAACTGGTCCGTGGCGCGCATGAGGCCGATTTCGGACGTGAGCGCGGTGCCGGCGCGGCCGGCAAACAACAGCGCCGTCACGACGGGACCCAACTCCTTCAACAGGCCGATCGCCGCGGCGGAGCCCAGCGCCTCCGCGGAGCCGAACCTCTGTAACAGATTGAAGCCCTGCAGGGCCAGCACCATGCCTACGAACAGGCCCGACAGCATGATGATGATCAGCGAGCGGGCCCCGGTGTTGTAGATCTGGAAGACGATCAGCCGCGGACGGGCGAACGCCGGCACGCATTGAATGAGAAGCTGCACCAGAAACACCGCGCTCGAGCCGAACTTACGCACACCCTGTAACAGGATGTCGTGGTGCTTTCCGTTGCTCAACTTTCCTCCACTGAGAGCATCTGCGTCTTGTAGTCAGGCGCCGGATACTGGAAACGCACCGGCCCTTCCGCGCTGCCGGTCATGAACTGGCGCACGGCCGGATTGCCGCTTGCCAGCAACTCCTTCGGTGTCCCGGAGGCCTCCACCTTGCCATCCGACAACAGGTAACTGTCATCCGCGATCGATGACAGCTCCTGCACATCGTGCGAGACCACGATGCTGGTAATACCCAACGCGACATTCATCTGTTTGATGAGTCGCAGGATGAAGCCGAGCGAGATCGGATCGAGACCAACGAAGGGCTCGTCGTAGATGAGAACTTCGGGGTCCATGACGATCGCGCGCGCCAACGCTACGCGGCGGGCCATACCGCCGGAAAGCTCGGCAGGCATCAGCTCGACCGCACCGCGCAATCCAACCGCCTCCAGCTTTGCGAGCACCAGCAGGCGCACCAGGGTTTCGGGCAGGTCAGTGTGCTCGCGCACCGGAAAGGCGACATTCTCGAACACGCTCATGTCCGTGAGCAGAGCGCCGTTCTGAAACAACATACCCATGCGCTTGCGGACGGCGTAGGTTTCGTGTCTCTGCAACCGCGCGAGGTCCTGACCAAACACCAGCACCTGGCCCTGGTCGGGTTGGATCTGCGCCGTGATGAGCTTCAGCAGCGTGGTCTTGCCGGTGCCGCTCGGCCCCATGATGGCCGTGATCCGGCCACGGCGCGCAATCACGCTCGCCCCGGAGAATATGGGTCGACCGTCGACGGCGTAATGCACGTCGCGCACGGCGACCACCGCATCATCCGGCGACCCCGGGGACGCGGGATTGGGGGGCTCAGAGCTTGTCACGTGTTTGAGGCTGCCTCAGGCAGCCTGGGTCTCCTGATCGGCGGAGTAGCGTCCCGTCGTCGCCAGGCCGTTGAGCTTGGCACGCCGGGCGAACTCACTCTGTCCGGCCGCGAAGTTGGCGGGAGTACCGCCCCACGCCTTCAGCGCCGTGTCTTGCAGCGCGCGGCCGTAGCTGAACGTCAGATTCCAGGGGAGCGGACCCAGCTTATTCATCAGAGAAAGATGCAGCGTCGCCTCCGTGGACGACTGTCCACCCGACAGAAAGGCGATGCCCGGCACCGCGGGCGGCACGTGGCGCTTCAGACAGCGCACCGTGGATTCGGCGACCACCTGCGGGGAGGCCCGATTCGTGGCCTTCTTGCCGGAGATGATCATGTTGGGCTTCAGGATCATGCCCTCGAGATAGATTTTATGATCGGCGAGAGCGTCGAACACCGCCTTCAGGGTAGCGTCCGTCACTTCCTCACAACGCTCGATCGAGTGTCCACCGTCCATGAGCACTTCCGGCTCGACGATGGGGACGATGCCATTTTCCTGCGCGAGGGCCGCATAACGCGCCAGCGCGTGAGCATTCGCCTCGATCGCGAACGGTGTCGGAATGCCATCGGCGATGTCGATGACAGCGCGCCACTTCGCGAAGCGGGCTCCGAGTTTGAAGTACTCCACGAAGCGCTCGCGGAGTCCGTCGAGACCTTCAGTGATGGTCTCGTTCGGGAAGCCGGCCAGCGGCTTCGCGCCGAGGTCGACTTTGATGCCGGGGATAATGCCAAGCTTGGTCAGGTATTCCGGGAACGGCGTGCCGTCCTTGGTTTTCTGCCGGATGGTCTCATCATAAAGAATGACGCCGCTGATGGAGTCGGCAGCCCCGGGCGCCGTAAACAACATTTCGCGGTACAGGCGGCGATGCTCTTCGGTGGAATCGAGCTTGATGGCATCGAAGCGTTTTTTGATGGTGCCCGTGCTTTCGTCCGCTGCCAGGATGCCTTTATTCTTCGCGACCATCGCGTTGGCGATGCGTGCGAGCTCGGTACGGTTCATCGTCAGATCCTCCAGCCAGTTGTGCCTGTCGCGGGCGGCCCACCGTTCTTGGGCAAGTTTCGCGGCGGCAAGAATACCAAACTAACGATGCAATGGTCCCCCTCGATTCCCTAGGTAAGCTTACGACTTACTGATGAATATCCGCCCCTCGCAGTCCTCGCCCGCGGGTGAGGTGTAGCTTAGTCGCCACGGTTGGGAAACAGTTCCCGCAGCGGCTCCCCCCGGGACCCCGCTTGGTTCTCCGGGCAATTAGTACTAAAATAGTCCTAGTTTAGATATCCCCACCCCTGCTAGCTATGCTGCGCATTAGCCGTCTCACCGATTACGCCACCGTGGTTCTGGCCACGCTCGCGGAGCAGCCAGAGCGCGTGCAGACCGCCACCTCGCTCGCCGAGCAGACGCGGATAGCGGCACCGACCGTGAGCAAGCTGCTTAAGCAGCTCC
>DATBCZ010000202.1:0-3435 GCA_036270175.1 Steroidobacteraceae bacterium
GCGGAGGTCGCGGCGCTCATCTGCATGTTGTTTGGCCTGAAGCGCGCCGGACGGCCGCTGCCATCCTTCACCAATCCGCTCAAGGCGGTTATCTCGGGAGCCATCGCGGCCGCAGCCATGATGTTGCTGACGCACTTCGAGTTGCCGTGGCTGTTGACGTTGGTTGTCGGAGGCGCGGTCTACCTGGGTTGCCTGGCTCTCACGCGTGCGATTCCGCGTGATCTCCTCGTCAGTGTGCTACGCCGCCGCCGAGTTGCGTATCAAGGAAGCGTTTGAGGGTTGCGTAGCCATGGCGTCCGGTGGTGGCAAATCGCATCAGGGCGTGCTTGCTACCTGGGTAGGTCATGATGTCGAATGGCTTGTCGAGATCCTGAAGCTTCTTGAATAGTGTGGTGCTGTGAGTGAACAGCACGTTGTCGTCCGCCATGCCGTGCATGATCAGAAGCGGTCCACGTAACTGGTTGGCGTACGTCATGACGCTGCTACCGGTGTAGCCCGCCGTATTCTCCTGCGGCGTGCCCATGAATTGCTCCGTGTAGTGAGTGTCGTATAAACGCCAATCTGTCACGGGCGCACCCGCGATCCCGGCGGCGAACACATCCGGCGCCTGCATCATGCACATCAGCGCCATGTAGCCGCCGTAGCTCCAGCCGAATACGCCGATACGCTTGGGGTCGACGTAAGACAGGGTCTTGAGGAAGTTCACGCCGGCAACCTGGTCCTGCACCTCGACCGAGCCCATGTGGTGATAGATGGCGGTCTTGAACTTGACGCCGCGACCGGCGCTGCCGCGATTATCCAGTGTAAAAACGATGTAGCCGTGTTGTGCCAGGTATTGGCGGAACAGTTGCTCGTTCGAGCGCCCCCACGCACGCTGCACCATCTGGACGCCGGGGCCGCCGTAAACATACACGAGCACCGGGTACTGTTTACCCGGGATCAGATCGCGCGGCTTGGTGATCTGGTAGTGGAGCGTTTGACCATCGCCGGCTTTCAGGCTGCCAAACTCGGTGGGAACGTGTTCCGACAGGTAAGGGGTGTACGGGTGATCGGGCGTCATCTCGTTCGGAACGAGGGACGCGAGTGTCTTGCCATCAGCCGAACGTAGCGTCATGGAGGGTGGCCGGTCGGGCGTCGAGAACGTGTCGAGAAATACCTTCGTGTCTTTCGACATGGTGACGACGTGCCAGCCGACGTCGGCCGTAATTCTTTGTGGTGTTGGATGCGCATCGTTCAGCGAGATGGCATAGAGATGCCGCTCCAGGGGCGATTCGATGTTCGCCATGAAGTAAAGAAGACCGCGCTTTTCGTCGATACCCGCGACGGCCCTGGCCGCTTCGCTGTCGCCGGTGACCTGCCATTCGCCGCCGGTGAGCGGCCGGATCAGCTTGCCATCGAGGTCATATAGGTACAGATGTTTGAAGCCCGAGCGGCTCGACGCCCAGATGAAACGGGGCGAGTGTTCGAGGAATGTCAGCTCGTCGTGGAGATCGACCCACGTGTCGCTGTGCTCGCTCAGCAGTTCGGTCGTCTTTCCCGAGGCGGGGTCGACCTTCAGCAATGCCAGTGTCTTCTGGTCGCGGCTCTGGCGTTGCACGGCGAGGCCGGCGCTGCGGGGCAGCCAGTTCACGCGCGCGAGATAAATGTCGGTGTTCGTACCGAGATCGACTTGCACCGGTGGCGCGCTGCCGGCGGGTACATCCAGCCGTTGCACAAACAGTTGCACAATGGCATTGCGGGCGCCTGCGGCGGGGTAACGTTGCTTGATGACTTTGACGCTGTCGGCGTAAATCTCGAAGCGATCGACTTCGGCCACCGGCGATTCATCGACCCGGGTGAAGGCGATGCTCTTTTCATCAGGCGACCACCAGTACCCCGTGCTGCGGTCCATTTCTTCTTGCGCGATGAATTCCGCGGTTCCATAGCTGATGATGCCGCCTCCATCCTTCGTGACCGGTCGCTCCGTCGAGCTCGCGAGGTCGTAGACGATCAGGTTCTGGTCGCGGATGAAGCTTACGTACGCGCCGTGAGGGGAAAAGTGCGCGTCAGTTTCGTAGCGTGCGCCGCTTGTGAGACGGCGAACCGCTTTATCTGGCGCCGCCTGCAGGTCATAGACGTACAGATCGCCCCCCAGCGGCACGAGCAGGTAGCGCGAGTCGGACGAGAATTCATACTCGACGATGCCGGAGAGGGAAGAGGTACGCTGGCGCTCACGCCGTCCTTCTTCCTCCGCGGATAGAGCGCGTTCCTGCGGCTCGAGGACCGCCGAATCGACGAGCAGCCGGTGCTGGCGACTCGCAATGTCGTACGCCCAAAGGTCGAGGCGGTCTTTATTGCTGTCTTTGCCGCGCAGGTACGCGACCAGGTGACCGTCCGGCGAAAGACGCGGCGAGCGCAGGCTCGCGCCGGAGAGGTCCGGGGCGGCGAATAGTCGCTCGATGGTCAGCTTTTCCGCGGTTGCCGCGCTACACATGGCGGCCAGGAGAATGAAGTGCAAGCAATAGGACGCCCGTCGTGCCAATCTCATGGAGAACATGCGCTTTGTTAGAATTCGATGATCGCAAGATGCTCACGAGTTTAGGGTATGACGAAACTTCGACGCTACCGGTCCGTGGCCCTGGCATCTTGGCTCGCGGGGTGGCTGGCCGCCTGTGCGAATGGACCTCTGGCCCCTTTGGAACCTGTTCCAGGCAATGGTCCCGGAGGTAGGCCGATGACCACCAGCACCGATATTGCCGTGGGCCTGCCCGCCACTGCGAGCACCCAGCTCGTGTATCCCGTGACCGCCCGGGTCGACGTCTCGGATAATTACAACGGTGAGAAGGTCGATGACCCTTATCGCTGGCTCGAGAATCTCGATTCAAAGGCGACGCAGGACTGGGTGTCGGCACAGAACAAGGTGTCGCAGCCGCGACTCGCGGCCATTCAGCAGCGCGCTTGGGTGAAGGAGCGCCTGGCAAAGTTGTGGAATTACGAGCGCTTCAATGCGCCGGTGAAGGAGGGCGGGCGTTACTTTTATTTGCACAACGACGGCCATCAGAACCAGAGCGTCCTGTTCGTAGCCGATAGTCTGGACGAGCCCGGCCGGATTCTTTTCGATCCGAATGCGGTACGTGCGGATGCGACCGTGGCGCTCGCGGATTTCACGCCGAGCCCGCAAGGCGACGTCGTCGCCTACGCCGTTTCCGATGGCGGAACCGATTGGCAGATCTGGAGGTTCCGCCGGGTGGCGGAGGGTACCGACGCGCCCGACGCGCTGCGATTTACGAAGTTCTGGGGAGTCTCCTGGGCCCGCGACGGCTCCGGTGTGTACTACAGCCGGTATCCGGCTCTTCCTAATGGAAAGGGTGACGATGCGGCTCGCCCCGCGGTGTATTTTCACAAGCTGGGCGACCCGCAGGAGTCTGATCGACTCGTGTATGCCGTCACCGATCA
>DATBCZ010000203.1:0-7218 GCA_036270175.1 Steroidobacteraceae bacterium
ATTTAAAGAACCAGGACATCAACATGAAGCCGAGCAACCAGCCCCCAAAACCGGCGTGGGCCGCCAACTCCAGTCCGAGGGTGAACGTGAGCACCAGCGCGAGTGCGCCGCCCCGAAACGGAAACAGGACGTAGCGGTTCACGCTGGCATGCCACTTGCTTTGGCAGAGCTATGGAACCGGTACAGGGTTGACCGGGCGGAGCTTAAGGTAGGAAAACATATGAGAGCTGCGAACCTCATCGATCGAGCCGAGCGTTGGCCGACGCCCATTGTCGTGCTCATCACCGCATGCCTGCTCATGACCGCGGCGGCGGTCTTCGTGTGAACTCCTAGTACTCTAACTCTCGGGCGCGACCACACCCCGCGTCGGGCCGCCCGCCATACGCGCTGATCGCCAACCGCCGAACTTGTAATAGAGCACGGCCAGGACGGCGGCTAGCGCGGAGGAAATCGGGAAGCTCCACCAGACGGCGTCGACCTGGTACCGGCCGATGAGTGCTGCCGCCAGGGGGATGCGCACCACCAGGAGTGCGATCGTCAGAACGAACAGCGGCGCCATGACCGCCCCCGTCGCACGCACGACGCCGAAGAGCACCATCGAAATCCCGAAGAATGTGAACGACCACGTTACAACGTGGTTGAGATGCGATGCCTGCCGCAGCGCCTCGGAACCCGCCGGCAGGAATAGCTGGAAGGCGTGCGTATCCAAAAGCTCGATGACCAATACGATCGAACCCGTCAGCACTACGCTGAAAACCACGCCGACCCGAGCTATGGCATTCACCCGATCCCATTTGCGCGCGCCCACGTTCTGAGCGGCCATGGCTGACACCGCCATGCCAACGGCGAATGCGGGCATTTGAATGTAGTTCCAGAGCTGCAGCGCGGCACCAAACGCGGCCGTGGTGTCGACTCCGAAGTTGTTGACGAGCGCGATCATCAGCACGGCGCTGAGCGAGATCACCAGCATCTGGGCACACATGGGAATGCCCTTCTTCACCAGCGTGCCGACGATCGTCCAGTCCACGCGTAGGTGACGGATCTCGTCCTTGTGAAGAACCAGGAGATGACGGCGCCGGTAGAGATGGCTCAAGAGCGCAATGAAGCTGACGGCCTGCGCCACGAGCGTGGCGAGGGCGGAACCGGCGATACCCATGCGCGGCACGGGTCCCCAACCGAAAATAAACAGCGGGTTCAACGCGATGTCGATGACCACCGACAACAGCATGAAATAGAACGGAGTCTTGGAGTCGCCGGCACCTCGCAACACCGACATCACGAAGGCGTACATGTAGATGAACGGCAGCGCGAGAAAGATCACTCGCATGTAGTCCACCGCGAGGGGCAGCGCATACGCGGGCGTGCTCATGGCGGCCAACAGGCGCTCGCACATTGTCAGCCCGATGACGGCCATCACGACAGAGAGGGCGGCAAAAAAAGTAGCGCTGGTGCCCACGACCCGCTTCGCCTCGGGAATGTCATTCGCACCGATGCACTGGCCGATGAGAATGGTCGCCGCCATGGCGATACCGAAGGCCGCCCCGATCAACAGGAACATGACGGTGTTGGCGTTCGACGTCGCCGTGAGCGCGGCCTCGCCGAGGAAGCGTCCCACCCAGATGGAGTTCACCGAGCCATTGAGTGATTGCAGGATGTTCGCGAATAGGATCGGCAGCGTGAAACGCAGCATCCCGCTGCTGATCGAGCCTTCGGTGAGTGATCGGGGTGCATTCATGGGGGGGCAAATTATGGCGTAAAGGGTCGGCGCCCGGGGCCCGGAAACGCCGCACTGTGGCCGGGTCGGCAAATACCTAGGGTCGCCGCCACGCCAACAGCAGCCACACCACGCCGACCAGGGAAAGCCCCCACCCTTGCCACCCCGTACCTGACGACACGGCCAGCGAGAAGAGCCCGGCGAACAGGATCGCCGCGCCAATGGGGATCGCGTCGCGCCGCCGCGCGTTGCGCCGGATCTCGTCCTTCAGGGCCTCGAGATCTGCCGAAGTCACTTCCATCTGCAACCGACCGCCCCGTGCCCGCTGCACGACCCCCTTCATGAGGGTTGGCATCGAGCGCGCTACTTCGATGAGCTCGGGCATCTGCCGCCGCAGATCCTTGAACACCTGCCGCACGCTGAGCCGCTCACGCATCCATTCGCGCAGGATGGGGCTCGCCGTCTGCCAGATATCGAGCTCCGGGTACAGGTCGCGGCCCAGTCCTTCCACATTCAGCAAGGTCTTCTGCAACAGGATGAGTTGCGGCTGCACTTCCATGTTGAAACGCCGCGAGATCTCGAACAGCCGCACCAGGATGTTGCCGAAGGACACATCCTTCAACGGGCGGTTGAAGATCGGCTCGAGCACCGTGCGGACCGCGGACTCCATCTCGTCCACCCGGGTGTTGGCGGGCACCCAGCCCGACTCGACGTGCAGGAGCGCCACGCGCCGGTAGTCGCGGTCGAACACCGCCAGGAAGTTTTCCGCCAGGTAGTGTTGGTCACTCGGGTCGAGAGTGCCCATGATGCCGAAGTCGATGGCCGCGTAGCGCGGATTGCGCGGATCCGTCAACAATACGAAAATGTTGCCGGGGTGCATGTCGGCGTGAAAGAAGTTATGTCGGAACACCTGCGTGAAGAAGATGCGCACGCCGTTCTCGGCGAGCCTGGCGATGTCCGCACCCGCGCCGCGCAGACGCTCCATGTCGGAAATGGGCACACCGTGGATGCGCTCCATGACCATGACTTCCAGGCGGCAGAAGTCGAAGTAGACATCGGGCACGTAGAGCAGGTCCGAGCCGGCGAAATTACGCTTCAGTTGCGCCGCGTTGGCGGCCTCGCGCATGAGGTCGAGCTCGTCGAGTATGGTTTTCTCGTATTCCGCGACGATCTCGAGCGGCCGCAGCCGCCGCGCCTCGCTCCAATACGAGTGCGCCAGGCCCGCGAGCGCATACAACACTTCGAGATCGCGCCCGATCCGCTCGCGCATGCCCGGACGTAATACCTTGACCACGACTTCCTTGCCATCCAACAGGCGCGCCACGTGCACCTGGGCGATCGACGCGGCAGCGAGCGGCGTCTCATCGAACTCGGCGAACACGTCGGTCACAGGCCTGCCGTAGGCGCGCTCGATGTTCTCGCGGGCTATCGAGCCGGGAAATGGGGGCACCCGGTCCTGGAGTTTCGCCAGCTCGTCCGCGATATCTTCAGGCAACAGGTCGCGGCGCGTGGACACAGCCTGTCCAAACTTCACGAAGATCGGGCCGAGCTCCTCCAGGGCCAGCCGCAAGCGCTCGCCGCGACTGGCGTGACGGCGACGCTCGAACCAGATGCCGGGCGAGAGAAAAAACAGGAAGCGTAGCGGCCTGTAGAGGTGCGTGGCGCGGACGAAGTCGTCGAGGCCATGTTTGAGAAGTACGCGCTGGATCTGCAGGAGCCGCGCGAGCACGCGCAGCTTCACGTACGAGCCACCCGCTTCACAGCGTGCCGCCGCGTTGCTGGCTTAGGAGAGAGATACGTGCCTCGAGACGATCGAGGTCCTCGCGCAGGGCATCGACACCGCGGAGGAACTGCTCTCCCTCATTTCGCGGCACGAGATCGTGGCGCTCGTGGCCCAGGTACTCAGCAATGTTCTGTACCGTGGTCGCTGCGGCCTTATGAGTCCAGCCGAAGGCCATGCGCGCGAAACGTCCGATCTGGTGGGCAGGCACGTCGCTCACGACGAGCGACAGCTCCTCCTCCACATCAGGGCGGAGCAGCAGGACGAGTTCCCGGAATTTCTGTGCCAGCTCGGCGTCGCCGCGGATCTCCACATCGCCACGCTGGACCACGGCTTCGGGAGTGGCACCGCCGAGTGCCAGCAGGCCGAAGGGTCCTCCGACGATTTCCGCGTCCGCCCCGGCATCGCCGCGGGTAATGCGTAACGTGCTTCCGGTGGACTCCACCAGCAGGCGCGTGATTTCGCGTACTTCGACGGCTACGCTCCGTCCCGTCAGCTCGGCACAGAGCTGCTGCGCGCGCGGCGAGCGGGGCAGGCCGCGATTCAGCACGTTTTCTCTTGTGGCGGTCAGCATGGCTCGGCTCCGGTGCGGCGCCGATCATACCTCGCTTCGTGGAGGGGCTAGTACTCCCAGCGCCCCCAGGCCCCTAGTGTTCCCGATCCCGCCGCAGGGCCAGTGTGGCGCGCGGGGCCCGATCCGGTTCCGTGGGGTCGTCGTCCCGGCAACCGGAGCTGACGAGGAATCCGTAGAAAGCTCTCAGACACGATAGGGAGACACTGATGTATTCGCGGACGTCCTCGTCCGTGGCGCTGACGAGCGTGCGCTGCTTGGTTTCAATCAGCCAATGATCGAGAGCTTCGAGATCGGCGTGGTACGTCTCGAGGAGTTCCTTCGGTAGAGCATGCTGCGCGCATAGAACGTCGACGAAACGCCGGATGACATCCGCCGAGATGCCCTTCCACGGGTCGGTGGCACGCGACGCGATATTGATCGGCTCGATGATCCGGTAGATTCGTTTCATGATCCCTCACGCATCAGCGTAGACCATAGCCCGTAGCTCCGGGGCGATGATCGGGACATAACGTCGGCGCCGGTCGGTCTCGAGCGATGTTGGTCTGCATGTATGTTGGAGCCGTCGATGGTGTCTTGCCAGCGGGGCACTCTAGTCAGGAGAGCGTCGCCGCCGTGCGACTCAGTTCACAGGCGTGACGATTTCGCATCTGTTCAGCCGCTGGAGCGGGCCGCGGCGGACACGGGGGTCTCGTTGGAAAGGAGATCTGTCAAACAGCTATCGACGTTGGCGAGATAGTCCGCGAGCAGGCCGCGGGCCTTGACGGTGAGCGTCACGAAGTCCCGGCGACCGTCGCGGGCGTCGGGGGTGCGAGTCATCGAGTAGCAGCACTTCCTCGGTCATGGCGCGGGCAACGTTGGTGAAGACGCGGATAGGGTCCTGGCTCGGTCGCGACACTATGGAAAGTCAAAGCAGATGAATTCGATCGACACGGTGCCTGTCATTGTAGCCGCCGCTGGCAGCGCCGTGGCGCTGTTGTTTCTGACAGCAGTCACATTTGTCCGTGCCGAGACGTTAGGCGCGGCGTTGCTGTCTGCCGGAATTAACATAGCGGTCGCGGTTGTCTGCGTGGTGGGCGCGCGCAGTTCCGGCATGGTCGGCGCCCGGAAGATTTCTAATACTTGTAGCCGCGATGGACGGCGACAATGCCGCCCGAGAGGTTGTGATAGCGACAGCCCTCGAGTCCCGCCTCCTGCAGCAGGGTGAGGAGCTTCTCCTGCCCGGGATGCATGCGGATGGACTCGGCCAGGTAACGATAGCTCGCCTCGTCCCGCGCAATGATCTTTCCCAACAGCGGCAGCACCCGGAAGGAATAGGCATCGTAGAGGGGTTTCAGGGCGGGGGCCACCGGGTGCGAGAATTCCAGCACCAGGAGTTGGCCACCGGGCTTCAAGGCGCGGCGCATGGACTGCAGCGCAGCCGCTTTGTCGGTGACGTTGCGCAGCCCGAAACCAATGGTAATGCAGTCGAAGGTGTTGTCGGCGAATGGCAACCGCTCGGCGTTTGCCTGTACGTAGCGGATGTTGCCCACGAGCCCGTCGTCGGTCAGTCGGTCGCGGCCGTGTCCGAGCATCGCGGCGTTGATGTCGGTGAGGATCACCAGTCCGCGCTCGCCGACCTGTCGCGCGAGTCCCGCGGCGAGATCGCCGGTGCCGCCGGCAACATCCAGGGCCCGCTGTCCGGGGCGAAGATTCGTCAGCGACAGGGTGAAGCGCTTCCATAACCTGTGGGCGCCCGCGGACATGAGGTCGTTCATCAGGTCGTAGTTGCCCGCCACGGAATCGAACACGCCGCGGACGCGGCGGGCCTTCTCGCCCCACGCAACCTGCTGGAAACCGAAGTCTGTCGATCGATCGTCTTTCATTCGTGCCACTTTCTGTTGCAATTTGGCGTGGGTGCTGCGCAGAATCGGGTCGAGTACGGGGGTCTTGCAACTGGAAAAGGCCGGGCGGTCAAACGCCCGGCCTTTTTTTATCGCCCCGCGGCGGCCTTACGCGCCAGGTACTGGGCCCACTTCGACTGCTGATCACGCCCCAGCTCGTACAAGTACTTCCAGGTAAACAGCCCGGTGTCATGGCCGTCGTCGAACACGAGCTTGACTGCGTATTGACCTACCGGGTCGACCGCCCGGATGCCGACGTTCTCCTTACCCAGTACCAGCACCTCCTGCCCCGGCCCGTGCCCCTGCACTTCCGCGGAGGGGGAATGGACGCGTAGGTATTCGAACGGCAGCTGGAAACGGCTCCCGTCAGCGAAGCTCACCTCGAGTACGCGTGAGGTGGTGCGTAATTTGATTTCGGCGGGCACAGGATCGAACATATTTATCCACGCAGTATAGGCAACCGGAGCACGGCGCGTATCATCCTGCGCCATGCAGACACTGGACGTCGAATCCAGCCGCCGGACGCCGGAAGTCCCGGGTAGGGAACAGATCATCGGTGCCGAGCTCATTCGAGCGCAATACGGCAACATGCCCGGAGCGTTCATTGGCGGAGCGGTCACCGCGAGCTTCATGGCGGCGGTGTTGTACGACAAGGTGCCGGCGCGAGCCGTCGTGCCCTGGCTCATCGCGGTTTACGTCAACTGTGCGATCCGGATCGCGCTCTGGAAATGGTTCCTGCGCGCGAATCCCACCGATGCGGATGTCCCTCGCTGAGGCCGATATGCGGTCATCTCGGCCGCCGTGGCGGGTGTCGTCTGGGGCGCCACCGGTATCGTTCTGAATATACCGGGAAACTTCGAGGACCAGATCGTCGTGCTGCTCGTCACGACCGGCCTCGCTTTCACCTCCACCTACCTGGCCGCGCCGTATCTGCCGGCCTTCCGGGCCTTCGTCTACCCGACTTTCGTGCTCGCGTCGGTGCCTTTTCTGCTCGGCGGCGATCTGTGGCGTGTGCTGATCGGGCTCGCCACTCTTGCGGCAGCACCGCTCATGCTTCTCTACGGCCGCAGGCTATGGCAGGCACTGCGAGCGTCGGTCGACGTTCGGCTGCAGAACCTCGAGCTGGTGGAAGAGTTGCGCGCTCAGAAGAAGGCCGCCGAGGATGCGAACGTTGCCAAGTCGCGCTTCCTCGCTGTAGCCAGCCATGACCTGCGCCAACCGCTGCACGCCCTCGAATTGTTCGTGCAGGCTTTGGAGGACACTCCTCTAC
>DATBCZ010000204.1:0-5744 GCA_036270175.1 Steroidobacteraceae bacterium
TTCATTCAGCAGCTTTCCATGCCAGAACGTCATCCCCGACAGATCGTCGCCCTTGAGCACGAACGGCGGTTTCTGCGCGTTGGGATAGCCCTTATAGCGCGCGCGTGAGCGTTGTAGCGCGGGGCTGTCACCGAGATGGATACCCCGCGTCAGTTGATAGGCCCAGTCAACCAACTTCGAGTTGAGTCGAAACACCTGGTTCTCGGCGACGATGCGTGCGTCAGGCTCGTACGGGCGAGTCGACTCGAGAGGGAAATAGCCGGTGGGCCAATCCGGAGGTATTTCCCGCGAGTCGATCTCGTGTGCCAGATCTCCATCGACCACGTACTGCGCCCAAGCCGCTGAGCCGATCGAGGCGTCCTCGGGATCGACTCCGGCGATACCGGCCACGAGCCAGTATGCGTGGGACAGGTCGAAGCGGGGATCCATTCCCAACTCCATCACGCCCGTCGCGGAATTGGCGGTGCCCTCCCCCGTGACCATGGCGAGTACCCCGGTCTGGCGGTTCAGGAACAGGTCGTGGTGATGGGCGAAGGGGAACCGCTCATTCAACTTCTGGCGCTCGTGCCAGAGTTGAAACTCCCCGGGGGTGTCGCCCGTGTCCGCACCGATCTCGAACATGGTGACGACCACGACCTTCACTTCGATGGGCGCACTCGCACTCGTCGCCGCTGAAGCGGCCGGAGCAGCCGCCAGGGGCCCTGCGGGCGCAAAGGCCGCTAAACCGAGAGCGACCAGCGTGGTGGCGCGCGCGGAAAACCGCGCGCGCAGCATCTGACAGCCAGACATCAGCTGCGCGCCCCCGTCAGAACTTCGCCCTGAACTGCGCTCCGAAGATGCGCGGATCGTTGATGAATCCGAGCGTATCGGCAAAGTCGATCCCGCCGATGACGCGGATCTGGTTCGCGCAGTTACGGCAGAACGCCGCTACATCGTACTTGTCGTCGCCCCAGGTATAACCCAGCCGCAGTCCAACTTGTGTCAGCGGTGCGCCGACGAATTCCTCCGACCTGTAGAGGCCGAAGTTCATCGAGGAGCGCGTGGACATATCCGTGTAGCCATACACGCTGCTGCCGTTGGCGAGCGGATAGGCGTATTTCAACCCGAGGTCGCCGACCCAACGGGGCGCCTGGGGCAGTGGATTGCCGTTGATGAGCGCATGGCCGTTGGCGTCGATCGGATTCAGCACGTGGCAGCCCTGGCCCGGGACCGCGAAACTCCAGTTAAAGCAGGGAGCGACACCGAGGGTCGGGTCCTCGATCCGCGTCTCGTTGTAGCTGCCGCTCAGATTGAAGGTCACGCTCGGGATGGGATGAAACTCGAACTCGAGCTCGGAGCCCTTGCCCACCGTTTTCTGCGCGTTGATCAGCTGGATGGTGTTGGCCGCGCCACCCACCGCCGTGAGCTGCTGGTCCTTGATATCGTAGTAGTAAACATCCCACGACACACGCGCCTTGTGATCAAACAGGTCGGCCTTGACGCCGGTCTCGTAGGAAATGACTTTCTCCGAGCGTGCCACCTGCACCGGCAATCCCGCCGCTGGCGGCCCAAAGCTCGGCGCCCGGAAGCCGGTTCCGACGCGGACGTAAGCGTTCACGTCAGAGGTCACGGCATACGTGCTACTCCAATCCCAGCTCACGTTCGAAGCGCTCGCTGAAGCGGACAGCGGCGCGGTCGGGGGCGGGACGGTGTCACTGTAGAGGGTCACGAATTCCTTGTGGTCTTCCGTGAAGCGCAAACCGGCGGTCGTTTTCCACTCCGAAGTGATCTGGTAGTCAACTGATCCGAACAACGCTTCGGCGTCATTCCTCTGGCGCGAGAGCGTGGTGTCCTGGAAAGACCAGAGCTGCACGTTGGGGCAGTTGTTGACGGTAGAGCCCGGCGTGCAGTAATCGTCGTCCGCCGCTTCCACGTTCTCGTAGAAGAGATAGATCCCGCCCTGCGCCTGCAGCGGACCGCTGTAGTTGGTCAAAACGCGAAACTCCTGCGAGAGTTGCTCGTGATGCTGGAGACCGGCCGAGGTTTCCACGGCAAACGGAATGTAGCCGGGGCCGCTCGGAGGAGGCCCGCAATTCGGCGCGCAAAAGACATTTCCCGGACCGTAACCGCCGTCGATGTCGCCCGTGGCGAGGTAGTTCTGCACCGTCTCGTAGCCGGAGATCGATTGCAGCGTCACACCCGGCAGGGTCCAACTCAGGTGCACGTTGGCGCCGATCGTTCCGAGAGTCGAGTTGTTCGGTCCGTCGGTATAGATCTGGCCGGGGCTGAATCCCGGGACGAGCTTGTTGCTGCCGAGCTCGATGATGTTGCCCCGGAAGAGCGTCGACGAGCCGTTCAGGCTGCGGCCGTGAACGTTGAATAGCGCGCTGAAGGTATCGCTGGGCTTGAAGAGCACCTGCAAGCGCGCGCCCCAATCGTCGTAGCCGCCGAGCCTGGTCTGGTTGATGGAATCGTTGACCCAGTTGTTACGGTGTTGAATCTGGGTCGAGGCGCGGAATGCCAACACGTCATTGATCGGAAGATTGACCACACCCTCGACGACCGCCGTATTGAACGTGCCGTCCGACACCGAGAAATAGCCGGACGTCACCCCGAGCTCCGGGTGGGCGGATTCGAGCTTCACCACGCCGGCCGGCGAGTTGCGCCCGAACAAGGTGCCCTGTGGCCCGCGCAGCACTTCGACGTCTGCCTGGTCGAAAATGGGGAAGCCCTTCAGAGCCGCGTTCTCTTGCACGATATCGTCGTAATACAACCCGACGGGCTGCGAGGCGAAGTCGTGGAAGTCGGTGTTGCCGTAGCCGCGGATATACAAGCGCGGAAAGGCGCGGCCGTTCGAGGATTCGATGTTGAGGCTCGGCACCTTGAAGGCGAGCTGCTTGATGTCGTCGCCGGAGTTACTCAGAGAGCCGAGCAGGGCACTGTCCACCACCGAAATCGAGACGGGCACGTCTTTCTCATTTTCCGCGCGGTGGGTCGCGGTAACGACCACCTCCGATATCGCGTCGGAGTCCGCGGGCGCCTCCGCTGCCATCGCGGCTTGCAGCGGCAGGGCCGCTACGGTCAATAACGCCAACGCACTACGGATATCCCATGAGCGTTTCATTGTTCTGCTCCCCTAGGTTCACACACCGGCCAGAAAGTGTTGCGTGGGCCGTACACATGGCCGGCCCAAGTCGCAACGCGATGCAAGTTTCATGCGCGTGGCGCTCGCCCTATGTCGGGGTCCGGCGGCGCCATGGTACTCGCGGGACGGTGTAGGTGGCTAATGGAACTGCTCTTTTTGCGGTTGGAAGAGTGGACATACCCGTGCCGGCGGGTCTCGAGACCGGCGCCGCACTGCATCAAGGCCGTGCACCATATTTGCGCAAGCGGCGCCCCGGTGGTGCAGCAAAGTCGTTGCGTAAAGGCAACGGGCGGTCAGCGCGAGACGGCGATGCAGCGCGGCTGTTAATCTGGGCCGTCGGCCTCAATCTGGACCGTCGCCAATCATCGAACGGAGAAACGAGCCGTGGGGAACTCTTTCGCGCGGTCTCTGATCGCCACTGTGTCATGGGTCCTGATGGGCGCGGGACTGGTCGACGAAGCGCGCATGAAGGCCGCTCCGACTGAACCGGACAACTGGGTGACCAGCGGCCGTGACCAGGACGGCACCTACTATTCGCCCCTGACGCGAATCAACGATAAGAATGTCGGCAGCCTCGGCTTCGCCTGGCAGTACGACCTCGCTACCCATAGGGGCCAAGAAGCGACTCCCATTGTCGTCGACGGCGTGATGTATACGGCGGGGACGTGGGGGTATGTGTACGCACTGGACGCGCGCACGGGGAAGGAGCTGTGGAAGTACGATCCAGGCGCTGCGCATCTAGCAGCCCGGAATCCCTGTTGCGATCTGGTCAATCGCGGTGTTGCAGTCTGGAAGGGGCGAGTCTACGTGGCTTCCGTCGACGGGCGCCTGCACGCGCTGGACGCGGCGACCGGCAAGAAGGTCTGGGAAGTCGACACCATCGCGGATCACACGTTGCCCTACTCGAGCACCGGCGCACCGCAGATCGCAGGTCGTGTCGTAGTGATCGGTAACAGTGGAGCCGACATGGGACATGGCGCCGTTCGCGGCTATGTGTCCGCCTACGATGTTGTGACCGGCGCGCTCAAGTGGCGCTTCTATACGGTCCCACCTGATCCGGGCAAGCCGTACGAGAACCCCGAGCTCGCCATGGCCGACAAAACCTGGGATTCACACCGTACCGCCCAGTACAAAGGCGGGGGAACGGCGTGGGACGGCTTCGCCTACGATCCTGACCTGGACCTGGTCTACTTTGGCACCGCGAATGCGGCTCCGTATGACTCCAGACAACTCGGCCCGTCGAACCTGGATGAACTGTTCACGGCGTCCATCCTGGCGGTGCATGCCGATTCGGGGCGCCTCGCCTGGCACTACCAGACCACACCTCACGATCACTGGGACTTCGACGCCGTCCAGAAGTTGGTCATGGCCGATCTGACTGTCGGAGGTCGCAGCCGGCACACCCTGATGCAGGCTTCGAAAAACGGTTTCTTCTACGTCCTCGACCGTAAGACCGGCGAGTTGCTGTCCGCCGCGAATTACACGTATGTGAACTGGGCGTCCGGCGTGGACTTGAAGACCGGGAGGCCCATTCTCACCGCGCAGGGAGACTGGTACTCCGGACCCAGGAACGTCTATCCGTCATGGGCGGGCGGACACACGTGGCACCCGATGTCTTACAGCCTGTCCACGCACTTGATGTACATACCTGTGCTCGACGTCCCGAATATATGGGTCGACATGGCGCATAACGGGGGCGCTGTCACTTATCTCGATGGTTTCTTCACCGGCAACGGCATCATGCCCGACGACACCTACGACGCGGCCGACTTGAAACGCCTGTATGGAGCGCTCCCCGATCGCAAATCGATCGTGGGTACGCGCAAGGAGAAGTTGGTCCGCGAGCTCATCCGCGCCTGGGATCCGGTCGCGCAGCGAACCGTCTGGGAGCATGAGACCTCCTCGGGCGTCAGAGGTTATGACGGAGGGGTAATGAGCACTGCCGGGAACCTCGTGTTCCAGGGGCGCGGTGACGGCAAGCTGTGGGTCTATGCGGCTGATTCCGGGAAGGTACTCAAAGTCGTTGCCACCGGCAGCCATATCATGGCCGCGCCGATGACGTATGCGATCGGCGGCGAGCAATTTGTCGCGGTCCAAGCAGGCTACGGCGGTGCGGCCATTACCGTCGGGTCGATTCCTCCAGACAGCGCCGCTTTGAAATTCCTGAACGTCAACCGGATCATTGCCTTCAAACTGGGAGGCCCGCCGGTCCCGACACCGCCACCGCGTATCGAGCCACCCGTTCCGAAACCTCCCGCGCAGACCGCGAGCGCGGACCGCATCCGTGCCGGCGAGCTCAAATTTATTCAGGAGTGCTCGCGCTGCCATGTCCTGGGCCCGAGCTCCACGCCCGATCTGCGCAGGCTCGATCCGAGTCTGCAGGCAATATTCAACGACATCGTCCTACGGGGCGCCGTGGCGCCGACCGGAATGGAGCGGTTCGATGACCTGCTGACCGAAGCTGACGTCGAGGCCATCCACGCCTACCTCATCGATGAAAGTTGGAAGGCTTACAAGGTGCAGGAGTCGGGCGCTTCGTCGCACTGAATTAGGCATTACCACACTGACCCGGGCCGGCGCTGTAGCTCAAATGAGTGCATTGCAGACCGGCCGGCGACCC
>DATBCZ010000205.1:0-3036 GCA_036270175.1 Steroidobacteraceae bacterium
TGGGATTCATACCGGCCGCGCATGCGGCGGATGAGCAACCCGAGGCCATCGGCCTGGCGGAAGTCGTGGTGACCGCGCAGAAGCGCACGGAGAACATCCAGGATGTCCCGGTCAGCATCCAGGCTTTCGGCACCGAGAAGCTCGAGCAGATGAATGTCTCGGGCTTCGACGATTACGCGAAGCTGATCCCGAGCCTGTCCTTCCAGTCCGAAGGCGGCCCGTCGTTCGAGCATACCTACATGCGCGGCGTCGCCAGCGGCGGCGACGGCAACCACTCCGGCTCGCAGCCCAGCGTCGGCATGTATCTCGATGAGCAGCCGGTCACGACGATCGACGGCAACCTCAACCTGCACATCTATGACATCCAGCGTATCGAGGCCCTGTCGGGCCCGCAGGGCACGCTGTATGGCGCGAGCTCGGAGGCGGGCACCATCCGCATCATCACCAACAAGCCCGATCCGAAGGCGCTCGCCGGCGGCTACGACCTGGAGGGCAACACGGTCGATCATGGCGGCCAGGGCTATAAGTTCGAGGGATTCGTCAACATCCCGCTCTCCGACATTGCCGCGGTACGCCTCGTCGGCTGGGACCAGAAGGACGCGGGATACATCGACAACGTCCACGGGACGGTGTTCTTCCCTACCAGCGGCATCACCGCGGACAACGCGGCACTGGTCAGGAAAAATGCCAATGATGTCGAGACCAAGGGGGGTCGCGCGGCCCTGAAAGTGGATCTGAACGACAACTGGACGATTCTGCCGCAGTTCATGGGACAGACGCAGGATACCAACGGCAACTTCGCCTACAACCCCGCCGTCGGTCCGCTGGAGACGGTGAAATTCCTGCCCGAGTACTCGCATGATTCCTGGGTGCAATCGGCCCTCACGGTCGAAGGCAAAATCGCGGACTTCGATCTCGTGTATACCGGTGCCTACCTGACACGCAACACGCACGAGGCCGAGGATTACACTGATTATTCGCTCGCCTACGACGCGGCGTACGGCTCCTATTTCAGGGATAACGCCGGCAACCTGATCAACCCGTCGCAGTACATTCTCGGCCGCGACCACTACACGAAGCTCAGCAACGAGCTGCGTGTCTCCTCGCCGCAGGCCTGGCCCGTGCGCTTCACGGCGGGCCTGTTCACGCAGCGGCAGGCGCACTACATCCTCCAGGATTACGTGGTCAACAACAACGCTCCGCTCGCCTCCTCCGGACCGTACGACATCTCGGTGCCGGGTTGGCCTAGCACCATCTGGCTCACCGACGAGCTGCGCACGGATCGTGACCAGGCGGCGTTCACCGAATTCTCGTGGGACATCATCAGCCAGCTCACGTTGAATGCCGGTATCCGCTACTACACCTTCGACAACACGTTGGGTGGCTTCTACGGCTTCAGCGCGAACTACAGCTCGAGCGAGGGTGTCGCGACCTGCTTCAACAACACGCCGTTCCACGGCGCGCCGTGTTCGGACCTCAACGGCCGCAGCACGGGCTCGGGCAACACGCCGAAGATCAACCTGACCTACAAGATCGACAAGGATAAGATGGTCTACGCCACGTGGTCGAAGGGCTTCCGGCCCGGGGGCGTGAACCGCAACGGCGGCGGCCTCTTGCCGCCTTACAAGCCGGACTACCTGTCGAACTACGAGCTGGGTTGGAAGACGACCTGGATGGACAACAGCCTGCGTTGGAACGGCGCGATTTTCGACGAAAAATGGAAGGACTTCCAATTCGCCTATCTCGGACCGAACGCGCTCACCATCATCGCGAACGCCGGCAACGCGGAGATCCGTGGCGGCGAGACGGAAATGGAGTGGGCGGTAACACGCTCGTTCACACTGTCAGGCAGCCTGTCGATATTGCTCGCGAAGCTGACACAGGACTATTGCGAAGACCCGGGCGGAGCGGATTGCAACCTCGCGGCGGGCAACGAGCAGTTCGCGCCGAACGGCACGCACCTGCCCGTGACTCCGCATGTCAAAGGCAACATCACGGCGCGCTACAACTTCCCGGTATTCCAGTACGCCGGGTACGTGCAGGGCTCGGCAGAGTACGTCGGCGCGCGTACGGCCGATCTGCGCGTGCTCGCGTCGCAGGAACTGGGGCCGGAACCCGCCTACGCGATAGTGGATTTCGCCGCGGGCATGTCGTTCAAGAACATGACCGCCGAGGTCTATGTGACCAACGCGTTCGATCGCCTGGCGGTGATCGATCGGTTCGCGGAGTGCGATGCGTTGACCTGCGGGCCGATCAACGTCTACACGACGCCGAATCAGCCGCGCACCATCGGGCTGCGGTTCGGACAGCGGTTCTAGAGTTTTTTAGTCCGACTCATGCGGCGCACTTCCGCTGTGCGCCGCATTTCTTGACGCGCCCGGCGCGCGTTCTGCGATGGCCCTCCCCTTCGGGAGATGGGCAACCGGGGCGAAATCCGGCACATTGAGGGGCTACTCCCGAGGAATCCTTCTTGAGCCAAGCTACGGCGACCCTGAGTCCCGCCCAGACCGCGGGGCGAACCACCTTCTCGATCCTGGCCGCGATCAGTTTCTGCCACCTGCTGAACGACATGATGCAGTCGTTGCTGCCAGCGCTGTATCCCATGCTGAAGGGCTCGTACCAGCTGAGCTTCGGGCAGATCGGGCTGCTGACGTTCACCTACCAGATCACCGCCTCGCTGCTGCAACCGATCGTGGGCATGTTTACGGATCGCTCGCCGCGTCCGTATTCACTGTCCGTGGGGATGGGATTCACCCTGGTCGGGCTGCTGATGCTGGCCTTCGCCGGAAGTTACGCCCTACTGCTGCTTGCGGCAGCCCTGGTGGGCACCGGGTCTTCGGTATTTCACCCCGAGTCTTCACGGGTGGCCCGCATGGCGTCCGGCGGTCGACACGGGCTCGCGCAGTCGGTCTTCCAGGTAGGCGGAAACGTGGGCTCGGCCGTGGGGCCGTTGCTCGCGGCGTTCATAGTGATTCCGCGTGGGCAGTCGAGCGTCGCCTGGTTCTCGGCCACGGCACTGCTGGGCATGTTTGTGCT
>DATBCZ010000206.1:0-9165 GCA_036270175.1 Steroidobacteraceae bacterium
TCCGCCGGATCCGGGTCGGCCTGGCGATCGAAACTGACCTTCAAGACCTCACCCGTGTGCAGACTCTTGAGCTCGATCCAACGCCGCGACTTTACGCCATCAGTGCCCGAAGCCGTGGCGGCGGCGGAAACAACCGTGGACGCACAACCCAGTGCCCCTGCAAACGCACCCAACCCCAGCAGAGCGCAACGCCGACGGGTCCATGAGCCACTGCTCATACCGGAACCACATTCCCCATGTCTCCCGCCTTGGCATTCACCGTCACGACGGTGGCCTTCGGGAAGAAGTTGAATTCGGAGGCGCTTGCCCACGTGTAAGCACCCATCGCCCGGCCCACGATGAGATCCCCGGCCTTGAGCTCGGGCAACATCAGGTTCTCGGCGATCACGTCGATGCTGTCGCAAGTGGGCCCGGCCAACACCGACGGCAGCCGCTCATCGCTGTCACGCATCGTCTCGACCGGATAGCGCGCGTGATCGAAAAGCTGGCCGCTATAGGACCCGTAGAGTCCGTCGTCGAGGTAGTACCACCAGTGCCCCTCGCGCCGTGCCCGACCCATCACGGAGGCCACTCCAAGAGCCGAGGGCCCGACGATGAAGCGCCCCGGCTCGGCAATGACCCGCACGCGCTTCGGAAGCTTTCCGAGTGCCGCGCGCAGCGGCGCACAGAAGCGGCTGATGTCCTGCACCGGCTGCGCATAGTCGATGGGGAACCCGCCACCGATGTCGAGAGTATCGAAAGTCCCCAGCTTTTCCTTGCGTGCGGCGGCCATGAGCTTCGTGCAGGCCTCCAGGGCCTCCACGTGCTTGGCGGAGTCCATCGCCTGTGAGCCGACGTGGAACGACAAACCGCGGACACTAACGCCCAGGTCCGCCGCAAGACGTGCGAGCGCCAGCAGATCCTCGGGATCACAACCGAACTTGCGCGACAGGTCGCATACCGCCCCGGGCGACCGGAACGACACCCGCAACAACAACTCCGCATCCGCCGTGTGCCTCGCGAACTTCTGCACCTCGTCGGGATTGTCAGCAACAAACGTGCGCACGCCGAACTTGATGGCGTTGACGATATCCTGCTCGCGCTTGATGGGATGGGTGTGGATGCAACGCTCCGGCGTCACACCCAGCCGCTCCACGAGATGCACTTCGCCCGTGGTAGCGAGATCGAGATACCCGCCCTCCTCGACAATCGTATTCACGACCGAAGGGTGCGGCATGGGCTTCAACGCATAATGCAGATCAACACCCGGCAACGCCTTGCGCAGCTTCCGGTACTGCACGCGCACCCGCTCGCAGTCGAGAATCAGGAGCGGCGAGCCGAACTCCTTCACCAGTCGGCGGATTTCCGCGGGCTGGAACGGATCGATGAACCGGGTGCGGCGAGCAGAGTTTTTGGCCATGTGCGTGTTAAACAGAACCCCAAAAAAATCGGGCCAGGTCCGTGTGTGGACCTGACCCTGTGTGAGAGTACGTGCCGAATGTTATGAGTTTACGGCAAAACTGCCATCGCGCCACTGTCGTCGCTTTCGCTGACGCTGCTCGCGGCCCGCCGCAACCGGTCGCGAATCGCGTCCCAGGCCTCGCCGTCCGGGACATCCTGTACCAGGATCTGCTGGCAGCCCGCCTTATCCAGCGTCCGCAGGTTGGCATACAGATCGTGTCCGTACTGCTCGGGGCGGCGTCCCGCATTGATCCAAGTGACGTACTTGTGCGATTTCAGCGGTAGTCGCTGCGCCAATACCGCAACCCGGCGGCCACCCTCCGACAAGGCGGCGGCATGGGCGTCGATCTCGCCGGAAGGAACGATCGCCATCGGAGTCGTCGGCGCGTAGTGCGACGGCGTGCCACCAGGGACGCGGGGTGATTCGAGATCCGCGCCAATCAACAACTCGCCGACCACCTGTCTGATCTGCGCGGCGGTGACACCGCCGGGGCGCAGTAGGCGCACGCTCTGGCCCTCGAAAGAAACGATCGTCGACTCGAGCCCGATCTGGCACTCGCCGCCGTCGAGAATGACCTTCAAGACGTCTCCCAGCTCCTCACGCACGTGCTCCGCGCGAGTCGGAGAAAGTTTGCCGTAGCGATTCGCCGAAGGAGCGGCAATGCCACCACCAAACGCGGTGAGCAGCTGTTGCGCCATGGGGTGTGACGGCACGCGTATCGCGACCGTGTCCTGGCCTCCGGTGACGATATCGTGAACGTTCGGCGCTCTCGCCATCACCATCGTCAGCGGGCCGGGCCAGAAGCGCTCCGCGAGCTTCGTCGCCGTCTCCGGCACCTCGCGCACCCAGCGATGCAGGAAGCGGGGACTATCGAGATGAACGATGACGGGATGAGTCGTCGGTCGCCCCTTAGCCTCGAAAATCTTTCGGACCGCCGCCGGGTTCTGCGCGTTGGCGCCCAACCCATAGACCGTCTCGGTGGGAAAGGCCACGAGCTCGCCGTCGCGCAGTGCCTGCACGGCTGTCTCGATCTCGACTTGGGTTGCTCTGACGACACGGACCATAGTGATGTGAATTCTAGCAAGCTGCGGGCAGCTTACGACCGTCGCTTCGTATGAAGCTTCTAATTCGTGACGATTGTCTTAGCTAGCTCGAGTAGCGTCAGCGGCGCCGAGCCCTCAGCGTTGTTCGCCGCGATCACGTGGACGTCGCGTCCCGCCGACAAACCCACGCGTATCATTGCTGCAACACAGTCACGGTTGAGCTTGTCGGGCTCCTGGAGCCTGTCAAAAGGCGCGTAACGCGCCCCGGCGCGTTCGTAATCATCGCCCGCACGCAGCATCCAGCGAATCAGCAGCGGTCCTGGAAGCGTCGCCGACACCTGGCGATCAACCTGGGGCATGCGCGAATGGACGGTCGAGCAGTGCACCGCACCCGTCGCCCGCAACGCGCCTTCGTACTCCGAACCCAGGATCTCCGGATCGCGGAGTTCCACCGCATAGGTGGGGCCGGCGGGGAGAGCGGATAAAAATTCACCTAATCTCGTAACGAACGCATGGGGTGCACGCGTATAGCGTGGCCCGAGCGGAGAGAACTGAAAGAGGATCGCGCCCAGCTTGGCTCCGAGACCTTCCATCAGCGGTTTGACCACCTGTCGAGCAGCGAACTCCGCGTCGAGAAACACGGGCTCGACACGGCGTTTGAGGGCCATCGAGCTGTCGGGCATGGCGGTCAGACCCGCGTAGGCCTTCACCATGAAACGAAAGTTGTCGGGGACGTCGGCCGCATAGGCAGCGAGCTGCTCAACGGTCGGTACTCGGTAAAACGCGCTGTCGAGGTTCACAGCTTTCAGCAGAGGGTGGCGCGAATACGCAGCCAGGCCGTGCCGGGAGAGCAGCGAGACTCCATAGAGCTGCGCGTAAACAATCCCGACCCACCCGGGAAACGACCAGCTGGAGGTGCCGAAATGAACGTTCTTGGGCACCCGCTGCGCAACCTGCAGAACTTCGGGGGCGGGCACTACCGCCCGTACGAACTCCACGTCGCGCGGCGGTCCTCCAAACAGATCGTGTTGTCCCCGCTGGGGATTTCCTGGCTGCCCCCGCTGGGGGTTCCCTCGCTGACAGCTCGGTCGCCGCTCGGTCACGCGGGCTCCTCCATACGGTCCTCGCCCCCGACGCGCGAGCTATTCGAGCGCGCGCCGAACCCACCCGGTCGGTGTGTGAACCAACTCGTAGGCGGGCCAGTAGTGTTTGTCGAGCTTCAGCGTGATCACCTCGGGTGCGTTGTTCCAGGTGATCGTCTTCAAACGTAGCGAGGCACGATCCGGCCGCCCAGTGACGACGCCGAGAAACGCGTCGAGATCGGGAGTCGGGATACCGTCAACCTCGACGATCCGGCGGCCGGGATAGAGTCCGTAGCGCGTCGCCGGCGAACCGTACGCAAAATAACCAACATAAACGCCGACCGGCGGAATGCCTCGTTGCGCTGACATAGCCCGATGAGGCGCCTGGAGAGTGGCTCCGCCCCACTCCACGATCCGCTCTATATCGGTCCCCGGGAGTTCCGCCGTAGGCACCCTGACGGTCAGCTCACCCTTGCCACGCCAGACGGTCACGTCGACCTGCGCCCTGTCGGCGACGGCACTCTCCACATCCTTGAAGCGCGTGACGACTTTGGCGTCGATGGCGAGCAAAAGATCACCCTGCTGCAGCAGACTCGACGCCGGCGAACCACCCACCAGGCGTACGACGGTAAGTGCTTGCCGCGAAATGGGATTCTGCTGCGCTAGCCTGCGCACCCAGTCTTCGGATAGACCGATTTCCTGGGCACTCGCGAGAGGCTGCACGGTGAGCTCCGTCTCGAGCGAATGCAGCGGACGATCCGTGCGCACGTGATCGAGCATGGCCGCCACGAGATCGATCGGCACGCCGCGATTATCCTGCGCGACTTCCCGCCCGCTCTCATAGGCAAAACTCGACCACAGCCCGAGTACGTTGCCCGACTTGTCTGCCAACACGCCGTCGAACTCGAGCGGCGGGTTGACCAGTTGCGCCACTTCGATGTTGCTGTCACGGAAGCGCATCGTGCGCGACAGCGGCAGCTCGAGCGGATCGATGCTCGCGATTTCGGTGTTACGCGAGTGCATCTGACTGTCAGCGCCCAACCCCACGACCCAGACCGACTGGCCCGCCGACAACTCGCTCGGAGTGAGCTTCGCGGACTTCACGGGTGTTGCACCGATGAGCTTCGGATCGTAGGCAACGACCGCGAGATTGTGGATGGGGTGGATGTAGACCACATGCCCGGGAACTTCAACGGTGCCGGCGAAAGTGATCGTGACGTTACCGACGGACACAGGCACGGTGTTACGGTCGACAACGACAAGACCGCGCTCTGCGTCCACGATGAGGCCGGTGCCGTGGTAGTTACGCTCGGTGATACCAGACACCGAGTACGGCATGTCGAAAGTCACCGCAACGAGCGACGGAGCGAGCGCTGTTAGACGCGCATCCTTGTACTTCGGGAACTCCGTTGAGTTGACGGGGCGCTCTTTCGGCGTCGGGCCCGGCGGCAGGTCCTTGCAGGGCCACACTCCCTGGTTATCGTCCCGCTCGCAATGCCGGGCCGGGAACCAGAGCCGGTCCATGCGAATGGAGCGCAGATTGCTGCCGTTCGGGT
Source organism: Steroidobacteraceae bacterium (assembly GCA_036270175.1). Classification (GTDB taxonomy): domain Bacteria; phylum Pseudomonadota; class Gammaproteobacteria; order Steroidobacterales; family Steroidobacteraceae; genus 13-2-20CM-66-19. Next base: position 5,123 of record DATBCZ010000206.1, read on the forward strand.
CATCAATCGTGATGTAACGCACCGTGGCGTGATCGCCGTCCCCGAGCGCCGCAATGCCGGCTTCGAAATCGTGCAGCGAGTCGATCCGCTTCGAATCCATCATGGTGATCACGGCGCCGCGCGGAATTCCGGCGGCTCCGAACACATAGCCGGGGTTCGCCACATAAACCCCCCGCGCCGGCACGTTGAAATGCCGCGCCTGTTGATACGACAGGGTGTTCACCACCGCGTCGCCAAACTCCGCGTAGGCGCTCGGCGTAATGGCATGCAGATCGCCGACCGGCAGCTTCGCCGAAACCGGCTTGCCACCGCGCTCGAGATCGAGCGTCACCTGCTGTCCGACCGCATCGTCGACCACCTCGTCGAGGGGATCGAATTGCGTGACGTAGTGACCGTTCACCTTCACCAGGATATCGCCTGGCTGCAGCACGTTCTCACTCGGGGACCCGGGCAACACTCCGGTCACCACCAACATACCGGTGTACTGCGGAAAGGCCTTGCGCACCGAGGTCTCGGTGCTGCTCGTCAGACCGAGGCGTTTGAGCTCGTCGAACGGCGTGTAGTTGAAGACGGTGTCCAGCGTGCCTCGGGCGACGGGCTTGCCCTGTTGAATCGCCTCGAGCGCGCGACGGACGCGCGTCAGCGGCAGATAGAAGCTCGAAGCATTGCCGTTCGCTCCACCGGCGTTGAGCGCGACCACGCGCCCGCGAATATCGATGACCGGTGAGCCCGAAGAGCCGCCGGATGTACCGGAGGCGGCCTGAAAGTAAAAGGTATTGAAGTCGTTGTACTTGCCAATGCCGTATTCAGGGGCGTCACGGTCGAGACGGGCCAGGGTTCCCGCCAGAATCGAGAGTTGCTCCCCCGCGTTGTTGCCGACGACCCGGATCTCCCGGCCCACCTGCGCGCCCTCGGGATACAGCGGCAGGGCCTTCGGCTTGATGAAGTGGAGCTTGGTCGGATCGTAACGATAGAAACCGAAGTCATGCACCGGATCACGATAGACGGGGTAGAGCTGTACCTCCTCGCGGTTGAGGAACGTCGCCTCCGCGGTTACCGGTCCGGGGGTGACGACGTGACGGTTGGTCAGGATCAAGCCCCGCTCGGCGTCGACCACGAATCCGGTCGCCTGCGCCGTGGCATTCCACTCCGTGTCGAAGGCCCGGGTTGCATCGATATCGATCGAGACCACGCTGCTCGCGATCCGCTCGAGTGTCACCGCCCAATCGGGATTACCTTCGACCGCGGCGGCCTGTTGCGCCATCTGCGCCGCCTGCTGCCCGGCGCCGGGCGGGAGCAGCGGTGGCGGCTGCGCGGGCAACGGCTGTGACGGCCCCTGTTGTGCCGGCGGGGGCTGCTGCACGGCAGTCGTCGAAGCGGTGGGCGGGTCGCGGCCCACGCTGACGGAGGCAACGCAGACAAGCAGACACAACCAAAGCACTCTCTCAGGTCGCATCACGATCCTCTTGGTTAACGGCCGAGCAGAACTAGCAGCCAGACAGTGCCCAGCAGTATGAAAGACATGAACACGGCGGCCGAGCCGATGTCCTTGGCAAGACCCGCGAGCACGTGGCGCTCGAGTCCGATGCGGTCCACGGTCGCCTCGATCGCGCTGTTGATGAGCTCCACGATGAGAATCAACAGCACCGGGCCGATCAGCAGGGCACGCTCCACTCCGCTGTGTCCGAGCCACAGGCCCAGAGGTATGACGAGCAGGGCCAATGCGAGTTCCTGCCGGAATGCGGCCTCGTCGCGGAAAGCGCCCGCGAGGCCCTTGATACTGGAGCCCAGGGCCCGGATGACCCGGGTGACACCCCGGGGTTTGTAACGGTCTATTGCTGCGCTGTCGGCTTCCATGTGAGATCCAATTGCTTGGCCGCCCGAACGTCGTCCAGGCGGCGCACCGGCATGGTATGCGGTGCGCTCGTCACGCGCTCGGGTTCTTGTTCGGCCTCCGCCTGGATCTGTGCCATGGCCGCGACGAATGCGTCCAGTGTGTCCTTGCCCTCGGTCTCGGTCGGCTCGATCAGCAGACATTCGGGCACCAGCAGTGGGAAGTAGGTCGTCGGGGCATGAAACCCATGGTCGAGCAGCCGCTTGGCGAAGTCCATGGCGGTCACCTCGAGCTCCCGGGCCTGCTTTTTCAGGGTAATGATGAACTCGTGACTGGCCCGGCGGGTGGGGTATGCCGGCTCGAATCCCCGCGCCCGCAGCAGGGCCAGAAGGTAGTTCGCGTTGAGCGTCGCGTACTCGCCAACCCGGCTCATCCCCTCCCGGCCGAGCATGCGCATATAGATGTAGGCGCGCAGGAGCACCCCCGCGTTGCCCATGAAAGCCGACAGGCGGCCGATAGACTGCGGCAGATCCTTCTCCGTCAGCCACCGGTACCTTTCTTCGTGCTTTCCGACAATGGGAATCGGCAGGAAGGGTTGCAGCCGCGCTCCCACACCCACCGCCCCGGCGCCCGGCCCCCCGCCACCATGCGGCGTCGAGAAGGTCTTGTGCAGGTTCATATGGATGACGTCAAAGCCCATGTCGCCCGGGCGCACTTTCCCCAGGATCGCATTGAGGTTTGCCCCGTCGTAATAGAGGAGACCGCCCGCTGCGTGGACGATGCGCGCCACCTCCTCGATGCGCCTTTCGAACACTCCGAGTGTCGAGGGGTTGGTGAGCATGATGCCCGCGGTATTTGGACCCACCGCCGCCTTGAGCGCCTCGAGATCGACGTCTCCCGCGGCATCCACGGGGATTTCCCGCACGACACAGCCACACATGGTCGCGGTGGCCGGGTTGGTACCGTGTGCCGCTTCCGGAACGATGATTTCATTACGGGCGAGATCGCCACGCGAGCGGTGATAGGCGCGGATCATCGCCACGCCCGCAAATTCTCCATGCGCGCCCGCCATCGGGCTCAACGCGACGGCCTGCATACCCGTCACTTCCTTCAGCATCTCCTGCAACTCGTACATGCAGGCGAGAAAGCCCTGGCCGTGAGTCTCGGGCCCGAGCGGATGCCGGCCGAGGAACTCGGGCAACATGGCGTACTGATTGCAGGCCTTCGGGTTGTATTTCATCGTGCACGACCCGAGCGGGTAGAAGTGCGTGTCGATCGAGAAGTTGAGTTGCGACAGGCGTGTGAAATGACGCACGGTCTCCAACTCGCCCACTTCGGGGAGCAGCGGCTTTTGGGCGCGGCGCAGCCTCGCCGGAATGTCCGCCGTGGCGGCCAGACCGGGATCCTGGGGCCACTGGTCGGCAGCGCCACGGCCGGGATGCGAGTACTCGAAGATCACTTTTTCATGGGTACGCATGATAATTTCGTCCTACGCGGCCCGCGCCGCCTGCATCACTTCGCCCAGCGCGGCGACATAACTCTGGATATCCGCGGTGGTCTTCGTCTCCGTCGCGCAAACCAGCAGCGCCGGCCCGAGCTCCGGGTAATACTCCGTGAGATCGAGCCCCCCCAATATCCCCCGGCTCGCCAGCATCTTCAGAATCGGCGCGACCGGGCGATCGAGCAACACCACCGACTCGTGGAATACCGGCCCCTGAAACGCAGCCCGCACGCCCTTCAAACGCGTCAGCCCGTCCACGAGCTCGCGCGCCCGCGCATGTGAGGCCGCGGCCGTCCGCTCGAGACCCTGCGGTCCCATCAGCGACATGTAAATCGTCGCCGCGGTCACCAACAGCCCCTGGTTGGTGCAAATGTTGGATGTCGCCTTGGCGCGACGGATATGTTGCTCGCGCGCCTGCAGTGTCAGGGTAAAGCCTTCGCGTCCGCTCGAGTCCACCGTGCGACCGACGATTCGTCCCGGCATCTGGCGCACATACTCCACGCGCGTCGTCATGAACCCGAAATAGGGTCCACCCGAGGACAGCGGCACGCCCAACGGTTGCCCGTCACCCACGGCGATGTCGGCTCCCTTGGTGCCCCACGAGCCCGGCGGCTTCAGAAGCGCCAGCGACGTCGGATTGACGACCGCGATCACCAGAATGCCGCGCGCATGAGCCCAATCCGTCAATGCGTCGACATCCTCGAGCCG
>DATBCZ010000207.1:0-5107 GCA_036270175.1 Steroidobacteraceae bacterium
CGCCTCGCGGGCGAGGGGCGTCAGATCCGCCGGCGGCGGGAGTGTCTCTCGTGCGGTGAGCGGTTCACCACTTTCGAGACGGCCGAGCTCGTCATGCCCATGGTGGTCAAGGGCGACCGCAGCCGCGAGGCGTTCGACGAAGCGAAGTTGCGCTCCGGCATGGAGAAGGCGCTCGAGAAGCGGCCCGTGCCGCGTGAGCAGCTAGACGAAGCGTTGAGCCGCATCACTCACAAGGTGCGCAGCCTCGGTGATCGCGAAGTGCAATCGCGCGCGATTGGCGAGCTCGTGATGGATGAGCTGCGGCAGTTGGATGAAGTTGCATACGTGCGCTTCGCTTCCGTCTATCGGCACTTCGAGGACGTCGAAGCATTTCACGAAGAGATCCAACGACTCCGCAGCCAACGCACACTCACGCCGACGGGCCGGGAAGGCCGACGCTCTCCGAAGCGGGAGCCCGGGCGCGACGCCAACCGGGATCAGTTGCCGTTGCTTCCAGTGGAGGGGCAGGGTAAGAGTGGGGGTCCGGCTGCGCCGACGGAAGATGAAGTAGCACCACCTCATGATCACTGATTTCGACCGCTTCGCGATGAATCGCGCCCTGGTGTTGGCGGCGCGGGGACTTGAAACGACTCACCCCAATCCGCGTGTGGGGTGTGTGATTGCACAGGGAACGAAGATTATCGGCGAGGGCTGGCATGAGCGTGCTGGCGAGGCGCACGCTGAAGTGGCGGCTTTAGCGGCGGCGCGCGCAGCGGGCGCGCAACCTGCCGGTGCCACTGTATATGTGACGCTCGAGCCGTGTAGCCACTACGGGCGGACTCCGCCTTGTGTCGACGCTCTTATTTCGGCTGGCGTCGCACGCGTCGTTTTCGCAGTGCAAGACCCCAATCCGCAGGTCAGTGGCCAGGGAGCTGATGCCCTGCGCGCGGCGGGCATCGCCGTCGAGTCGGGACTCATGGAAACCGAGTCGGTGGATCTCAATATTGGCTTCATGAAGCGCATGACCTACGGCCGGCCGTGGGTTCGGCTGAAGCTCGCTATGAGCCTGGATGGTCGTACGGCGCTGTCGAATGGCGCTAGTCAGTGGATCACCGGCGAGGCTGCCAGAAACGATGTGCAGCATTGGCGCGCACGCAGCTCGGCGGTGTTGACCGGCGTTGGCACCGTTCTCGCGGATGATCCGCGGCTCGATAATCGTTTGCCGCCGGAGAAGCCCGAGAACGAGCCTTGGCAGCCCCTGCGAGTGGTGCTGGACACCCGGCTGCGCACGCCTCCTGACTCACGTATTTTTGCCACTGGCGGCGAGGTGTTGATTCTCACGGAAGACGCGACGCGCGGTGCCGCGTTCGCCGACATGGGTGTAAGCGTCGAGGCCATTCCGGCCCCGTCGGGTCGGCTCGATCTCGCTGCTGTCATCGAGCGTCTGGGTGAGCTGGAAGCCAACGAGGTGCTGGTGGAGGCGGGTCCTACGCTCTCTGGCGAGCTGCTGCGAGAGGGTTTGATCGACGAGTTGCTCTTGTACGTGGCGCCGAAGCTGCTCGGTCCGCAAGGGCTGCCACTTGTGGATCTACCGGAGTTGGGTGACCTGCAGGATGCGCTGGGATTCACAGTCGCTGGGGTGCAGCGGCTGGAAGATGACTTGAGATTGAGGTTGCGGCCGCGTTGAGCGGCGCGCATCCTCCGGAGGCCGGATCGTGTTTACTGGAATCGTGCAGGATATTGGCAAGGTGCGGGCCCGCGATAATCGCGGTGGCGATGCGCGTATTGTCATCGCGTTCAACCATATGAAGTCCACCGACTTCCGCGTTGGCGACAGCATTTGCGTGCAAGGCTGCTGCCTGACCGCTACGGAACTCCTCGACGGCACCTTCACCGCCGATGTCTCGCGCGAGACTCTCTCGCTAACCACTCTCGGTGATCTGGCTGTTGGTTCGCCCGTGAATCTGGAACCGTCGCTCAAGGTGGGCGATGCCCTTGGTGGTCATCTCGTGTCTGGCCACATCGACGGCCTCGCGGAAGTTGTGTCCATCAGCAGTGACGCTCATTCCGTACGCATCAAGATTGCGGTGCCTTCCGATCTGGCGCGCTACGTAGCTCGCAAAGGCTCCGTCGCCGTGGACGGTGTGAGCCTCACCATAAACGAAGTCGAATCTGCGACCTTTGGCGTCAATATCATTCCGCACACGCAGACGGTGACGACGCTCGGGAAACTCGTGGCGGGTTCCCGGGTGAACCTGGAGGTTGATCAGGTTGCGCGGTATGTCGAGCGGATTCTTGCGACTAGTGGAAGGTGACTAACCCCTGACGGTGCTATCCTTGTTGGCGCCCGATGTTCGCCAAAGGGGATGGTATGAAGCGCTCGTTGCCCAGTCGGTTGCTGGTCTGTTGTATCGCGTTGGTCGGGGTTGCTGTCGCGGCCAACTTCGGAGCCCAGGGGCGGGGGGCGGCCGCCGCTGAGGAATGGTCCACGGAGAATGCGGCGCGTGCGGCGACGATCTCCACCGAGGCGGGGCCGGCGTATGAGTCTGATGGGCGGTTGAAACTGCCCGCCAACTACCGCGAATGGATCTTTCTGAGCTCGGGGCTCGACATGAGTTATTCGGCGCGCAGTGCGGCGGATCACTCGATGTTCGATAATGTGTTTGCCGAGCCCACCGCGTATCGGGAGTTCGTGCGCACCGGGACCTGGCCCGATGGCACTTTGCTGCTGCTCGAGACGCGCGGCGCCACCAGCAAAGGCTCTATCAACCAACAGGGGAAATTCCAGAACGGCGATGTCATGGGCGTGGAGATCCACGTCAAGGACACGAAGCGCTTCCAGGGTGGCTGGGCGTTCTTCTCGTTCGATAGTCCCGGCGCGGCGAAGCGGATTCCGGCAACCGCCGATTGCTACTCCTGTCACCAGCAGCACGCCGCGGTCGACACGACGTTCGTGCAGTTTTATCCAACACTGCTGAGTATCGCCACGCTGAAGGGGACGCTGAGCCCGGGGTATAAGCCATAGACGGCCGGCGGCGGTCCGCGCGTCGATAGCGGCGCGTAGCGCCTCGAGGAAAGCGGGGTGAAGGTTCCCGGCAGGGTGAGTGGCTTTGCGACACTTTCAGGTTCATTCGCGTCATGCGCGTGCTCGCAGGTGCTCCAAATTAGCGACATAACGGCCTTGAAATAGCGCGTAATGGCGTTGCGGCGCTATGGCCGTAAGGCCCGTCAGGTATACTTCGCACACCTTTTCTGTGCCTCCGGCGGCCCGCCATGTCCAACGTTCTCCCACTCTCAGGTAAGCCCGTGCCCACCTCATCCGGTTTGAATTCCGTTGAGGAAATCCTTGCCGATCTGCGCGCGGGGCGCATGGTCATCATCATGGATGACGAGGATCGCGAGAACGAAGGCGACCTCATCATGGCGGCGGATCGCGCAACGCCCGAGGCAGTTGCATTCATGATCCGCTATACCAGCGGCATCATCTGCGTACCCATGGAGGAAGAAGGCCTCGTGCGCCTCGACCTTCCGCAGATGGTCATGGCCAACAGCGAGTCGCATCGAACCGCGTTCACCGTGTCGGTGGATCTGAAAGCCGGTACGACCACCGGCGTCTCGTCGGCCGACCGGGCCGCGACGATTCGGGCGCTCGCCGATTCCAGCGCTGCCGCGACGGACTTCGCGCGCCCTGGGCACATCTTTCCGCTCCGCTCGCGCAAGGGCGGCGTCCTCGTGAGGGCCGGACACACCGAGGCTTCCGTGGACCTCTGCCGTCTCGCAGGGCTGAAACCCGCGGGCGTGTTGTGTGAAATCATGAACGACGACGGCACGATGGCGCGCCGGCCGGAGTTGGAAGCGTTCGCTAAGCGACACAACCTCAAGATCGGCACGATTGCCGATCTCATTCGCCACCGCCTGCGCAACGAGCGCTCGGTCGAGCGCCTCTCCGAGCAGACGGTGCAAACGGATCTCGGTGAATTTCGGCTCTACGCCTACGAAGACCGCGTCAATCAGGACGTGCACCTGGCGCTGGCGCACGGACGTCTCGACGGACAGGAAGCTCCGCTTGTGCGTGTGCACCTACCCGACACGCTTCGCGACCTCGTCGGAGTGCGGGCTCCGCAACGTGCGTGGACCTTGCGTGCCGTCATGAAGCGCATTGCTGAGGCCGGAAATGGTGTGGTCGTCATACTCCGGCACCAGGAATCTCCTCGCGACCTGACGGACTCGGTGCGCTGGCTCGCGTCGACCGCACAGTCGGCAACGCAGTCTGAGCGTGCTGACAAGACCGAAGGCGAGGGGGCCGTGTTGCGAACTTTCGGTGTCGGCGCGCAGATTCTGAAAGATCTTGGCGTCCGGCGCATGCGGGTGTTGTCCGCCCCGAAACAGATGCACGGCATCTCCGCGTTCGATCTAGAAATCGAAGGCTACGTTGGGGAAGAGTGCTGATGGAGTCTTCTCCGATCGTCGAGGGCCAGGTGACCGCACAGGGCCGCAAGGTCGCTGTGGTGGCCGCCCGCTTCAACGACTTTATTGTCTCGAGCCTGCTGAAAGGCGCGACGGCGTCCTGGCTCGAGCACGGTGGTGCTGCTGAGGATCTCCTGGTGGCGCGCGTGCCTGGTGCCTTCGAGCTGCCGGTGGTCGCCCGGAAGCTCGCCGCAAGTGGCCGCTGGGACGCAGTGATCGCCCTAGGCTGCGTCATCCGTGGCGACACGCCGCACTTCGAATATGTGGCCGGGGAGTGCGCGCGGGGCCTGAACCTGGTGGCGCTCGAAACCGGCGTCCCCGTGATTTTCGGCGTTCTCACCGTCGAAACGGTCGAGCAGGCGCTCGAGCGTGCCGCGACCACCGAAGGCAATAAGGGCGGTGAATCGATGGACACGGCATTGGAGATGGCGGACCTGCTGGCGCGGCTGTAAGGCGTAAGGGCCGCGTGCGCCGCGCGCCAGGCCGCGCGTGGGGCACTACCCGTGAGCCGCGGCGCGAGATGCGCCATACTTACCCGCCGTGACCGAAGGAACCCGTCTCCCATGACCGAGCCCGCCCACTATTTCGCCGGCACCCGCTCGGTCGCTCGAAAGCTGGCCCTCCAGGCCCTGTATCGCTGGCAGCTCAATGATGGCCCCTG
>DATBCZ010000208.1:0-17369 GCA_036270175.1 Steroidobacteraceae bacterium
TCGGCGACCGTTGCGAGGCCCGCCGCGGCCGGCGTGGCCGCGGAGCTCATCGGACGATGCTGCGCGTCGATGCTGCTATGAAATCGACGAACGCGCGGACTTCGGGTTGTGTTTCGCCGAGGGCACTGAGTTTCTCCAGGGCTTCCGCGAGTTTCAGCTCGGATCGATAGAGAATGCGGTAGGCGTCGCGGACGTTACGGACCTGGTCTTCCGTGAAGCCACGGCGCTTTAGGCCTTCGGAATTCACGGCGTGCGGTTGCGCGGGGTTGCCGGCGACCATGACGTATGGAGGGACGTCTCGCTGAACGATAGCGCCGCCGGCGAGGAAGGCGTGCGCACCAACCTTCACGAACTGATGCACCGCGGTGAGGCCGCCCAGGATCACCCAGTCGCCGATCTCAACATGGCCACCGAGCGCCGCGCAGTTGGCAAACACCGTCTTGCTCCCAACCTGACAGTCGTGGGCAACGTGTGAGTACGCCATGAACAGATTGTCGCTGCCCACGCGAGTGACGCCCTTGTCGTGGGTCGTACCGCGGTTCACAGTGCAGTTCTCGCGAAATACATTGCGGTCGCCGATCTCGAGGCGGGTCGGCTCGCCTTTGTATTTCTTGTCCTGGGGGGCGTCGCCTATCGAGGCAAACTGAAAAATGTGGTTGTCGGCACCGATCACGGTCGGACCGTTGATGACGGCGTGGGGGCCGACGATCGTGCCCGCACCGATCTGCACATCAGGGCCGATGATCGAGAACGGGCCGACGGTGACATCCGAGGCGAGCTGGGCCTTCGGTGAGACGATCGCGCGCGCGTCGATCACTTGCCCGTCTCCGGGGCCACCATGATTTCCGCGTGCGCGACCTCGGTTTCACCGACGATGGCCGTAGTCTCGAACTTCCAGATACCCCTGAGCGCGCGCTGCACAGTAGCTTTCAGGATGAGCTGGTCACCTGGGATGACCGGCTTGCGGAAGCGCGCCTTGTCGATGCCAACGAAGTAGAAGCGAGTCTGATCCGTGGGAATGACGTTCGCGCTCGAAAACGCGAGGATGCCCGTGGCCTGCGCCAGGGCCTCGATGACCATGACGCCGGGCATCACAGGGCGTCCCGGAAAGTGCCCGGGGAAGAACGGCTCGTTGTACGTCACGTTCTTGAGCGCCGTGATCGACTCGCCGGGGATGCATTCGAGGACACGATCCACCAGCATAAAGGGATAGCGGTGCGGCAAGTACCGTAGGATCTCATTGATATCGAAACGGATCGGGTCAGTCATCGTCCTCTTCCTGATCGTGCGGAAGGTTCGCTGCGGCGCCCATGCTGGGGGCAACCCCCGTGCCGGGTGCAACCCCCGTGCTGGGTGCAGCTCCTTCGAGTTTCTTGAGTCGGGCGTCGAGCCGATCGATGCGCTTGAAGCGCGCGACCATGCGGCGCCAGGTGGTGGCCTTCTCGAGCGGTATACCGCTGGAGTATACGCCGGGCTCTGTAATCGAATGGCTCACCATGGTGGTGCCGAGAAACACCACGTCGTCGCAGATCGTGAGATGGCCGCCGATGGCGACCTCGCCCGCGATCTGGCAGCGCTTGCCTATCGTCGTGCTTCCCGAGATACCGGTCAAAGCGGCGATGGCCGTATGCGCGCCGACGTGAACGTTGTGGGCGATCATGATGAGGTTGTCGAGCTTCACGCCCTCTTCGATGACGGTGTCCTCGACCGCGCCCCGGTCGATCGTGGTGTTGGCGCCGATCTCAACGTCCGGGCCGACACGCACGGTGCCCACCTGGGGCACTTTTATCCAACGGCGCTGTTCGGAGGCGAATCCAAAGCCGTCGCCACCTATGACGGCGCCCGGCTGTACTACGGTGCGTGCGCCGATCTCCACTGCGCGGCAGAGGGTGATCCTCGCAGCGAGGTAGACGTCCTCGTCAAGCGTGACCTCGTCCTCCAGGACGCAATGAGGCCCGACGAAAGTCCGAGGGCCGATGACCACGCGCTCACCGATTACACACAAGGGACCCACGTGCGCAGTCGGGTCAACACTCGCGCTGTCGGCAACAATCGCCGTCGCGTGGATCCCCGCGGGACCGTGCGCGCGGGGATGGAGCACAGCGGCGATTCGAGCGTAGGTGGCGTGGGGATTTTTGCAGATCAGTGCGTTCGTGGGGCAATCCGATGCGGACGCTTTATCGAGAACGACAGCACCAGCCCGCGTCTGCGCCAACTGCGATTTATAGCGCGGGTTGGCGAGAAACGAGAGCGAGTGCGCATCCGCACCCGTCAACGTCCCGACGTGCTCTACGAGCGCGTCGGGATCGCCGCGCAGTTCGCAGCCGAACCGAACGGCGAGTTCCCCGAGGGAGACCGCCATAAAATAAGCAATCGAGTGAGCGAGAAGGGCTCCTCAATGGGCCCCTACGCTCACTGCCCCTTTGGCTTCGACGCCGCCGGTGCGGCGGACGTCTTCCCGGCAGCAGGCGCGTGCGACTGCAGAGCGGTGAGAATCGCCGGCGTGATGTCGAGACTGGGCGTCGAGTAAATGACACCATCGGCGACCACGAGATCGAAGTTCTGCGACTTCGCGTACACACGCACTTCTTCGATCAACGTGCGCTGCAGACGCGACATTTCCTCGTTGCGCCGCGCGTTGAAGTCATCCTGCACTTCCTGTTGCTTGCGCTGGAGATCGCGGTAGCTGTCCCGCAGTTCTTTCTCGGACCGCTGCCGCTGATCCTCGGTCATGGTGGCGCCGTCTTTCTGCAGCTTGTCTTCCTTCGCCTTCAGCGTCTGCTGCTGATTCTGCAGGTCACGCTGGCGCGGAGTGAATTCCGTGCGGATGGCCTCCACGACGACCTTCGCCTGGGGGGACTCTTCCATGAGCTTGCCGTAGTCGACGACCCCGATCTTGAGATCGGCGGCCCATGCCGGCAGGACGGCACAGGTGCCGGCTATGGCAACGATCCAGGCCAGTGAATGGGTGCTGATCAAGCGCTTCACGACGATATCTACCTCAAATTGGCTTCGGAGGGGATTCCTGAACCCCCTATTATGCGCTACACGGGACCTAAAATGCCTGTCCGATCGAGAATTGGAACACTTCGGTCTGGTCACCGTAGGAGTAAGGATAGACGCCGCGCTGGCGGTTCAGCGGGACACCAAGGCTGAACCGGAAAAGTCCCAGGGGGGCTAACCACTGCACGGCCACGCCGACCGAGCGTCGCAAGTCACTCCACTGGGTGAGTCGATAGCTCTGCGGGGTCACCCCGTCAGGCCCGAAGAACTGCAGCTTGCTGCCGGTCTCGTAGACACCGCCTATGTCCAAGAACGCGCTCACCCGGGCGCTGCTGCGCCACTTGGCGGGCATCGGGAAAATGAGCTCGTTCTGGCTCGTGATGCGCATGTTGCCGCCATACGGGTTACCGAACTGGTCGGTCGGTCCGAGGCGGCTCTCCCGGAAGCCGCGCACGTTGTCGGGGCCGCCGCCGAAGAACTGCCGGTACGGCGGGATGGCCGTCGTGTGGCCAAAGGGCTCACCATAATCAACGCCCGCGTTCGCCACGAACGAGAAGCCGTGAGTGATCGGGAAGTAGTGCAGGAAAGTCGCGTTGGCGATGTAGTACTCAACGTCAGCGCCCGGTGTCGTGGAGGAAATGGACGCGGAAAAGCGCGAGCCGCGATCGGCGAACAGGGTGCGGTTACGCGTGTCCCAATCCCAACCGGCGACGAGCTCGAAATCCTTGAAGTTCGTGCCGTAGAAAACGTACTCGTTGTTCGAGCCGTCGTCGTGGGCGACGCGCGAATACGGATGGCCGTTGTTCTGCACCCACTCCTGCGCCTGGAGGGCGCTGCCCTGGGAGCTGGTGAGCAGCTGCGAGCTCTCGAACACCGCGCCGAAACGAACGTACTGGAACTCGGTGAGCGGATAGGCCCAGGTGGGCCCGACACTCAAGGTCTTCGAGGAGAAGTTCGACGAGGACGAGACGAACTGGGTCACGTCGCGATAGGTGAGCGAGATCGTGCGCTGCAGGTTGTCAACCGTGGTGTATGGGTTCGTTTCCTGGATGCTGTAGACCTTGCTGAAAGCGCCACCATTCAACTCGATGGCGACACGCTGCCCGGTGCCGAGGAAGTTGGCATCCGAGTAGCTGCCGTTCAACTGGAACTTGTAGGTCTCGGAGTAACCGATACCGCCACCCAGCTGGGCGCTCGGACCCTCCTCGATCTTGTAGTTCACGTCCACGAGATCGGGCGCGCCCGTCACGGGGGTCGTCTCGAATTCGACGTTCTTTACGTATGGCAGGCGTTGCACACGCTGCTTGGAGCGCTCCAGCGAGGTGTTGGACAGCCAACCCCCCTCGAGCTGGCGCATCTCGCGACGCAGGACCTCATCGTTGATGCGGTTCGAGCCGGAGAAGGTGATGTTACGAACATACACGCGATTGCCTGGGTCGATAAAGAACGTGAGCGCCACTTTGTGGGTCGCGTTGTCCGGCGTCGGAACCGGCTCGACTTTGGCGAATGCATAACCGTCACGCCCCAGGCGGTTCTGGATGAGCTCCTGGGTGGCGGTGATGAGCTTGCGATCGAAGATCTGGCCGGGCTGCACGAGCAGCAGGCCTTCGAGCTCTTTCTTCGGGACCACGAACGTGCCGGCCAGTTTGACTTCGCCTAAGTTAAAGACATCACCCTCCTGCACGTTGACGGTGATGAAGATGTCTTCCTTCTCGGGGGCGATCGCAACCTGCGTGGACTCGATGTTGAAGTTCGCATAACCCCTATCCATGTAGAAGTTGCGGACCTTCTCGAGGTCGCCCTGCAGGGTCTCGCGCGAATAGCGGTCATCCTGCTTATACCAGGACAGCCAGTTGGGCGTCTTCAGCTCCAGGGTGTCGAGAATTTCCTTCTGCTTGTACTTCGTGTCGCCGACCAGGTTGATCTGGCGGATTTTGGCGCGCTTGCCTTCCTTGATTTCGATCTTGATCTTGACGCGGTTGCCGGATTCTTCGTCGACCTTGGTGTCGACGCGCACGCCGTACTTGCCGCGGCTGAAGTACTGGTCGGTGAGGTACTGGGTGACATCCTCGAGCACCGAGCGGTCGAAGGTCTTGCCGGTGGCGAGGCCCACGTTGCGCAGGGACTTCTGCAGATCCTCGGTCTTGATGTCCTTGTTGCCGGTGATCTCGAAGCTCTCGATGGACGGGCGCTCCAGCACCACGACCACGAGAGTACTGCCTTCGCGGCGCAGCTGTACGTCACGAAAGAAATTCGTGGCATACAACGCACGGATCGCCTCACGCACGCGCTGCGCGGTCAGGTGATCGCCGATGTTCACCGGGAGGTAGTTGTAGACGGTTCCTTCGGAGACGCGCTGCAGTCCCTCGACCTTGATGTCACCGACAGTGAAGTCCGCTTCGCTCGGGGAAGTTGTTTGTGTGGGCTGCTGAGTCTGAGCGTGCGCCAGCGCAGCGTGCACAAACAGTGCGACCGAGACCATAACGACGCGACGCTTCATGCTTCAACCACCAGTGACTTGCTTTGTATCATCTTTACTATCTGTTATACGCGAGGCCACCGCACTGCCGCTCGATGCCGGGCAGTTCGGACCCTCGGTCCCCTTAGATCATTCAACTGAACTGGCGCGCGATATCGTTGAAGAGCGCCACGCCCATCAGAAGGATGAGCAACGCTATGCCGACCTGCGTGCCAAAGGCCTGCGCCCGTTCGGACAGCGGGCTACCCTTGAGCCATTCGACGGCCTGGAAGACAATCTGCCCGCCGTCGAGTATCGGGATGGGCAACATATTCAGAAACCCCAACGACAGGGAAATCAGTACTAAGAACTCCAGAAAGGATGCGGCGCCGGCATCCGCGGACTCGCCCGCATATTCCGCAATGGACAGCGGGCCGCTCAAATTCTTGACCGACACATGACCCGTGAGCATGCGCCCGACCAGGCGACCCTGGATCAGGGTCAGGTTCCACGCTTCCTCGGTCGCACGGCCCAACGCAGCGGGGAGCGTAAAGTCAGTGTGGACGAAGAAACTGTCAGGAAGTGTAACGGGCGGTTGCGCCACCTTGATGCGGCCGATGAGCTTACCATCGCCGGCATCATCGCTCGCGACCCGCACGTTAACGGTCTGGTCAACTCCGCCGCGACGATAAGTGACATCCAGGCTCTCGCCGGGATGGGTCTTGATGCGATTGGCGATGTCGCGGAAGTCATTTATCGGGGTGCCCCCGATCGCGACAATCCGGTCGCCGGTCCTGAGGCCGGCGCGAGCCGCGGGACCCTCCGCCGTAACGACGCCCAGTACGGGTGGAATCGGCGGAACCAGGAATTCAAAACCCAGTCCCTTGAAGAGCTCCGAGGGCTCGGTCAGGCGGACCCGCTGCGCGCTGTCAGGCACGCTCAGGGTTGCGACGCGAGTGCCGCCATCGGCTCCGCGCACCGAGAGTGCCGCGTCGCCTCGCGAGCTCATCGCATCCAGCAGATCGAACACGACGTCACGCTGGCCGGCGACGGGCGCACCGTTGATCGACTTTATCTCATCGCCGGACCGCAGGCCGGCGTGTGCGGCCACAGAGTTCGCCGCGACTTCACCGACGATCGGCTTCGCCTCGTCCGCACCGGTCCACCAGAACATGCCCCAGAGGACGACGATGGCAAACAGGATGTTGAAAGCGGGCCCCGCCACCAGTACCAGGATGCGCTGCCAGGGCGGCTTGCGGGTGAACGAGCGATGCAGCTCCGCGGCGGGCACGGGGCCTTCGCGCTCATCGAGCATCTTCACATAGCCGCCCAGCGGGATGGAGGCGATGACATATTCGGTGCGATCGGGACCCGCGACGCGGCTCAGCAGCGGCTTGCCGAAGCCCACCGAAAAGCGCAGCACTTTGAAGCCGAGACGGCGCGCGACCCAATAGTGGCCGAACTCGTGCACCGTAACGAGCACGCTCACGGCCACGATAAACCACAACGCTTGCCAGACCACACTCATGCGTGAGCGCCCCTCGCAGTCCCACTTTTTCTGACTTCGGCGGAGGCGCCCGAGATCTGCTCGTGGGCCCGCCGCCGACTCTCACTATCGGCGGCCAGAACATCCTCGAGCGAGCCGATGACCCCGCCGCCACTTTGTGCGACCACTGCTTCAATGACTGCTGCGATCTGGAGAAAGTTCAATCGGCGGTCCAGGAACGCCTCCACGGCAACCTCGTTGGCGGCATTGAGTACGGCCGGCGTCAGTCCGCCAGCCCGTGCCGCTGCCTGCGCCAGCGCGAGGCAACGGAACTTGTCGGGGTCGGGCGCACGGAAGTCGAGGCGGGCCGTCCTGACCAGATCCAGGAATTCTACACCGGAGGCGATTCGATCGGGCCATGCGAGGGCGTGGGCGATCGGTGTCCGCATGTCGGGAGATCCAAGTTGCGCGAGCACGGAGCCATCGAGGTACTCCACGGCGGAATGGACGATGCTCTGCGGATGAACTACGACCTCCACCTGCTGCGGCGGCACGCCGAACAACAGACAGGCTTCGATGAGCTCGAGACCCTTGTTCATCAGGGTCGCCGAATCCACGGAGATCTTGCGTCCCATCACCCAGTTGGGATGAGCGACGGCCTGCTCGGGAGTCGCGGTCGCGATGGCCTCACGAGTCCAATCGCGGAACGGACCACCGGAAGCAGTCAGCAGCACGCGCCGCACGCCGGGCGGCTGCGTTCCGACGCGTGTGTTATGCGGCATGCATTGGAAGATGGCGTTGTGCTCACTGTCGATCGGCAGTAGCACAGCGCCGCCCGCGCGCACCGCCTCCATGAGCAGCGGGCCGGCCATCACGAGCGACTCTTTATTCGCGAGCAGCAGGCGCTTGCCCGCGCGCGCAGCGGCGAGCGTGGAGCGAAGGCCCGCTCCCCCGACGATCGCAGCCATCACGCTGTGAACCTCAGGCATCGCAGCGATCTCGATCAGAGCGCCCTCGCCCGCGAGTATGCGTGTTTGTGGGGCCGAGTTGCCGAGGAGTTTTTTGAGCTCGCCCGCGGCGGTCTCGTCGGCAAGCGCCGCGTAGGCGGGACGATGGCGCTTTATTTGCTCAGCGAGTTTCGCAGCGCTGCGGTTAGCTCCAATGGCTACGAGTTTGAATCGATCGGGATGGCGCGCAACAACATCGAGAGTGCTCTCGCCAATCGAGCCGGTAGAGCCGAGGATTGCTACACCAATCACGCCACCACCCCCAGCATCGTGAGTCCGAAAAACAGCACCGGAGCGGCGCCCGTCACGCTATCGATACGATCCATTACGCCCCCATGCCCCGGAAAGAGAGTACCGCTGTCTTTGACGCCCGCGAAGCGTTTCAGAAGGCTCTCCGTCAGGTCGCCGACGATAGAGAAGCCCACCACCGCCAGACACAACGGCCCGAAGGCATAGAGCGGCAGCGCGAACCACACACTGCCGGCCACCGCCACGACGGCGCTCAGCGCGAAGCCTCCGGCCACGCCTTCCCACGTTTTACCCGGTGAAACGGCAGGCGCGAGACGTGTATGGCCAAAACGGTGGCCTGCAAAGTAAGCGCCGATGTCCGCGCCCCAAACCAGTAACAAGGTGAACAGAACCCAGTATTGTCCGCCGGCGAGATAGCGCAACCAGACGAGGGCGACCCACGCGGGGACCAACGCCAGCACACCCGCCAAACCGGCCGACCACGTCGCCACGCTCCGTGGAGCGAAGATGATCCATCCCAACGCGACCAGCCACCAGATCAGGGCGGTGATGAGGATGAGGTGACGTCCGTCAGGATCGGTCGCCAAATACCCCGCGCCCAGTAGTAACAACGCCACTAACGCAACATAGCCGACGCGCGCGCCGCTACCCGAGGGGCGCAGGAACGCTGACCACTCCCAAGCTCCGGCGAGCACCAGGGCTGTCACGACAACCACCGTCGCCCAGGGTGGGAGCCCCAACAAAACTCCAAGGAACAGCACGACGAGGACGACAGCGGTGATGATCCGCTTGCGCAGGGATTCCGTCATGAGCGGTTGCCCGAGGCGGAGGCGGCACCGCCGCCCGACCCCGAGGCCGGCGCGGGCAAAGCTGCCTCGACCTGTTCGCCCGTCTGACCGAAGCGACGCTGCCGGCTGGCGAAGTACGTGAGGGCGGCCTCGAGATCCGCCACGGCGAACTCAGGCCAGAGCCGATCGGTGAAAAACAGCTCGGCGTAGGCGGCGTTCCAGAGGAGGAAGTTGCTGATGCGTTGCTCGCCGCCAGTACGGATGAGCAACTCCGCGTCGGGAAGACCGGCGAGTTGCAGGTGGCTTGCGAAGCGCTCCTCATCGATGTCCTGGGGCCTTAATGCACCACTTGCACTTTCCTTCGCAAGTTTCTGAGCTGCCTGGACAATATCCCAGCGACCGCCATAGCTCATGGCAATCTGGAGACGCAGTCCGGGGTTCGCGCCGGTCCGTTCCTCAGCCGCGGCGATGCGCGCCTGCAGGCGGACGGAGAGGGCCTGGCGATCACCGATGAAACGCACCCGCACGCCGTTGGAATGCAACTCCGCGATCTCGCGGTCGAGCGCGTCAACGAACAGACCCATGAGGCTTGCAACCTCTTCGACAGGCCGGCGCCAGTTCTCGCTCGAGAACGCGAACAGCGTGAGCGCGGCGACCTTGCGACGGGTGCATTCCTTGATGCACATGCGAACGGGATCGAGGCCGGCCTTGTGACCGGCCGTGCGGGCGAGACCGCGGGCGGCGGCCCAGCGTCCGTTACCGTCCATGGTGATCGCGACATGCCGGGGCACGATTTGGGGCACGGCGCTCACCATCAGATCTGCATGACCTCCTTTTCTTTCGCCGCGAGATGTTGCTCGATGTCGGCGACGTGCTTGTCGGTCAGCTTCTGAATCTCGACTTCGGCACGCTTCTCGTCGTCCTGGGAGATGAGCTTTTCCTTCAACAAGTCCTTGATGTCACCCATGACGTCGCGACGTACGTTACGCACCGCGACGCGGGCGGCCTCGGCGTCCTTCCCCAGAATCTTGGTGATGTCGCGGCGACGCTCTTCCGTCAGCGCGGGCATCGGGATCCGGATGATGGTGCCGGCGGTCATCGGGTTCAGTCCCAGATCGGACTTGTGGATCGCTTTCTCGATCGCCTGGACCATGGTCTTCTCCCACGGCGAGACCACCAGCGTACGACCGTCCTCGACCGCGATGTTGGCCACCTGGTTGAGCGGCGTCTCGTTGCCGTAGTAGTCCACCTTCAAGTGCTCGATGAGACTGGGGTGCGCCCGGCCCGTGCGTAGTTTCTTCATGTCGGCCTGGAAGGTGGCCACACACTTCGCCATGCGCTCGCGCGCGTCTTTCTTTATGTCGTCCAGCATTGCCAACTCCTCACTATTCGAAGGTGACCGTCGTGCCCACGTCCTCGCCCTTGACGATGCGTGTCAGGTCACCCGAATTGTTGAGATTGAAGACACGCAAAGGCAAGCGGTTGTCGCGGCACATGACAATGGCGGTCGCGTCCATGACATTCAGCTTGTCTGTGAGCACTTTGTCGAAGGTCAGGGTGGTGAATCGCGTGGCGTTCGGATTGCGCACCGGATCGTCGGAGTAGACGCCGTTCACTTTCGTGGCCTTCAGCAGGATGTCCGCATTTATCTCGATCGCACGCAGCGACGCCGCGGTGTCGGTCGTGAAGAAGGGGTTGCCAGTTCCCGCCGCGAAGATCACGACACGGCCCTTTTCGAGGTGCCGTACGGCGCGGCGGCGGATGTAGTCCTCGCACACTTCGTTTATGCGGATCGCGGACATGACGCGCGCGTACATGCCGAGGCTCTCGAGCGCATCCTGCATGGCGAGCGAATTCATGACTGTGGCCAACATACCCATGTGGTCGGCGGCCACACGATCCATGCCGGCGCGCGCCAAGCCGGCGCCGCGGAAGATGTTACCGCCACCGATCACGACGGCGACCTGCACACCCATCTGGATGATGTCCTGCAGCTCCCCGGCGATGCGTTTCAAAACCGCGGGGTCGATGCCGTAGTCGCTGTTGCCTAACAGCGCCTCGCCGGACAGCTTGACGAGAATTCGGGAGTATTTCGAGCTCATTGGAAGACCGCCATTGAAGTTACTACCCTGAGTGCCTGGACGTTAGATGGAAAAAACCCCGCGCGGGGCGGGGTTTTCTCTCTGACCTATCTGCCCGTCAGTGTTTCTTAGGCGTCGCACCCGACACCTGTGCCATGACCTCCGCGACGAAATCCTCCTGCTTCTTCTCAATGCCGGCGCCGACTTCGAAGCGCTCGTATGCGGTGACTTCCGCCTTCGCACCTTTCAGCAGCTTCTCGATAGTCACATCCGGGTCCTTCACGAACGGCTGTCCCGCGAGGGTGATCTCACCAAGCGACTTCCGCAAGCGTCCTTCGACCATCTTCGCGACAATCTCCGGCGGCTTGCCCTCGCCTTGCGCCTGCTCCGTCAGAATCTCGCGCTCCTTGGCAACGACGTCCGCCGGGATCTGCGCCTGGCTCAGGTACTTCGGGTTACTGGCTGCCACATGCATCGCGATGTCGTGCGCAAGAGCGGCATCGCCGCCCTTCACCGCCACCAACGCGCCGATGCGCGTGCCGTGCACATACGCGCCAAGATGATCGGCCGAAGTGAGCACCGCAAAGCGACGGACGCTGATGTTCTCACCAATCTTGGCGATGAGCGCACGACGACGCTCGTCAACCGTCTCACCGCTCGGCAGCTTAGCGGCAAGCAATGCGTCGGGCGATGCCGGCTTGCTGGCCAGAGCGACGGACGCCACGGCCTGCGCGAAGCCACGGAAGTCCTGCTCGCGAGCCACGAAGTCGGTCTCGCAATTGATCTCAACCAGTGCCGCGGTGTGCGAGTCGGCCGATTTCTCGACAACGACCACACCCTCGGCGGCTACACGAGAGGCCTTCTTGTCGGCCTTCGCCAGCCCCTGCTTGCGCATGAGGTCGGCGGCGGCGTCGAGGTCACCCTTCGTCTCAACGAGTGCCTTCTTGCACTCCATCATGCCCGCGCCGGTGCGCTCGCGGAGCTGCTTGACTGCATCTGCTGTGATGTTCATTAGCGAAAATCCTTACTCGCGACCGCCGCCCTTGCGACGACCAGCGCCGCTCGTGGGGCGACGCGGCGGGGTGACCTGCGTGGGGGCCGGGCCGACCGCAGCAGCCGCGGCGGCCGCGACTTCCTCTGCGTCTAAGTCTTCGTCGTCCACTACTACAGGGCTGCCTTCGATGACAGGTGCCACAACAGCAGCAACGGGAGGCCTACGGCGTCCGCCAGCAGCCTTTTTACGGACCGCAGCTGCAGGACGCGGACGTCCACGCGACTTCTTACGCGGGTTGCCGGCTTCATCGAGCTCAACGAATTCGTCTTCGCCCGTCGCCACGGTGGGCACGGATTCCTTGCCTTCGAGAACAGCGTCCGCGATGCCAGCCGTATAAAGACGGATCGCCCGCATGGCGTCGTCGTTACCGGGAATCACGTAGTCAATGCCGTCCGGGGAGCAATTCGTGTCCACGATCGCCACGACCGGGATACCCAGCTTCGCGGCTTCGTGAATCGCAATCTTCTCGTGGCCGACATCAATGACGAACAGGGCGTCCGGCAGGGACTCCATGTTCTTGATGCCACCCAGGCTTCTCTCGAGCTTCTCCATTTCGCGGCGCAACTGGGTGGCTTCTTTCTTACCGCGCTTGTCGAGCGCGCCGGAAACCGCCAGGTCGGTGATCTCGGCCAGTCGCTTGATGGACTGACGGATGGTCTTGAAGTTCGTGAGCATGCCGCCGAGCCAGCGCTGGTTCACGAAGGGCTGGCCGGAGCGCAGCGCCTCGGCCTGCACGGCCTCGCGCGCGGAGCGTTTCGTGCCGACGAAGAGGACGGTGCCGCCATCGCCGATAACGCTCTTAATGAAGGAGGCGGCCTCTGTATAAAGGGGCTGCGTCTTCTCGAGGTTGATGATGTGAATTCGGTTGCGTTCGCCAAAGATGAAAGGGGCCATCTTCGGGTTCCAGAAGCGGGTCTGGTGTCCGAAATGGACACCCGCTTCCAGCATCTGTCGCATGGACACGCTGGTCATTGCAAAATCTCCTGCTTGGGTTGGGCCTCCGCGTATCCCTCGTGGCCACCCTTGAAACGAGGTTCAGGGGCACCCAGCCACAGGAGGTTCCGGTCTATAAGACCAGTGATAAGCGTGTGGGGTTAGTAAAGTACAGTGCGTTGCCAAAAAAGGCCGCGCTTTATACCATGAAGGCCTCGTCCGAACAACGCCTTACGCACCTTTGCCTGGGGGGCCGGCTGTGGCAGCCCTCTCAAGAATGTGAGTCCAGAGTCACTTATGCACGTCACGTTTAAAACCCCCGAGGAACATGAAAAGATGCGCATCGCGGGCCGGCTGGCCGCGCAGGTGCTGGACATGATCGGGGAACACGTCGTTCCCGGGGTGACCACGGAGGAGCTGGATAAGCTCTGCCACGACTACATCGTAGATGTGCAGCGGTCGATCCCGGCGAACCTGAATTACCGGGGGTTCCCAAAGACCATCTGCACCTCCGTGAACCACGTCGTCTGCCACGGCATCCCGAACGACAAGCGGCTGAAGGCCGGAGATTTCGTGAATATCGATGTCACGGTGATCCGGGACGGGTTCCACGGCGACACCAGCCGCATGTACTTCGTGGGAAAGCCGGCGCCGCACGCGCAGCGGCTCGCGGAAACCTGCTTTGAGGCCATGTGGAAAGGGATCGAGACCGTGAAACCTGGGACGCACCTGGGGGACATTGGACATGCGATCCAGCAGTTCGTGGAGGAAAGGGACTACTCTGTAGTGCGCGAGTATTGCGGGCATGGAATCGGGCGGATCTATCATGAAGACCCGCAGGTACTGCATTACGGCGAGCCGGGGACCGGGCTGGAGCTGCGGAAGGGAATGACGTTCACCATCGAGCCGATGGTGAATGCGGGGAAGCGCCACGTGCGGCTGCTGCCGGACGGGTGGACGGTCATTACTAAGGATCACTCGCTTTCGGCGCAGTGGGAGCACACTGTCCTCGTCACCGATACGGGGTTTGAAGTGCTGACCCTTCCCGCGCAGGGCCGGCAACATTAATTGAATGGTCTCCAGTGATAACGAACTCCTAGAAGAAGTACTCCCGGCCACCTCCTGGAGTGCCCCCTGGCCGCTTTTAAGTCGTTTACCCGTTCTGCTGGCCGAGGCGGCGGGGTCCCCTACTGCTTACCGAGAACTGTTACGGCATGCGCATGAGGAGCTGAAGGCGCGGTTCCTGGCGGAGGAACCCGTTGAGGGGCTCGTGCACGCGCGTGCGGCGCTCGTGGATATCGTGTTGCGGGAAGTTTGGCGGGCGCAGTCAGTGGCCGCGACGGCGGACTGGGCTTTGGTGGCCGTTGGGGGCTACGGGCGCGGAGAGCTGCATCCCTGCTCTGACATCGACATTCTCCTGTTGGTGCCGGGGGCGCCTGATATTGCTGCCCGCGGAATGGTCGAGCGGCTCGTCACCTTTTTGTGGGATATCGGGCTCGAGGTCGGGCACAGCGTGCGCACTGTCGAGGAGTGTGCGCAGGAGAGTGTCGCTGATGTCAGTGTGATGACCACTCTCATCGAAGCGCGGTTGCTCGCGGGGAATGAGGCGTTGGTGGCGTCGATGCGGGTGGCGCTCGGGCCTGACAAGGTCTGGCCGGTGAAGGAGTTCTTCGAGGCAAAGGTGCGGGAGCAGGCGGACCGGCACCTGAAAGCGCACGACACGGCTTATAACCTCGAGCCCAACGTTAAAACCGGGCCGGGTGGGTTGCGCGACATTCAGACGATTGCATGGGTCGCTAAGCGGCACTTTGGATCGGACACGTTAGATGGACTCGTGACGCGCGGGTTTTTGAGTGGCGCGGAGCTGCGGCGTCTGAAGCAGGCGCAGGCGGTGTTGTGGAAGGTGCGGTTTGGGTTGCACGTCGTTACAGGACGCCGTGAAGACAGGTTGCTGTTTGATCATCAGATCAAGCTTGCGCAGACGTTCGGGTACGAGGACGCTTCCTATACGTTGGCGGTCGAGCAGTTCATGCAGCGGTACTACCGGACTGTCATGGACGTCAGCTTGTTGAATGAGCTGCTGCTGCAGCTGTTTCGCGAGGCCATTCTGAATGAGACGGACCCTCCCCGGCCGTTGAATCCGCGGTTTCAAATGCGCAACGGGTCGCTCGAGGCCGTCAGCGACGATATATTCGTGCGGACGCCGTCGACGCTGCTCGAGTTGTTTGTATTGCTGCAGCAGAATCCGGAGATCAATGGCGTGCGGGCGTCCACGATGCGTGCCGTGGCGCGCAGCCTGTGGCTCATTGATGAGGAGTTTCGGCAGAATCCCCGGCATCATCGACTGTTCCTGGAGATCCTGCGCTCGCCCGTCGGGGTGACGCATGAGCTGCGGCGGATGAATACTTACGGGGTGCTGGGGCGTTATATCCCGGCGTTCGGGCGCATTGTCGGGCGCATGCAGTATGACCTGTTCCATGCGTACACGGTCGATGCGCATACGCTGTTTGTTGTTAGCAACCTGCGGCGGTTTGCGATCCCACGTTACGATCACGAGGTGCCTGAGGCGTCGCGGATCATGCAGCAGCTGCCGAAGCCGGAAGTGGCTTACCTGGCGGCGTTGTTTCATGACATCGCCAAGGGGCGTGGCGGGGATCACTCGGAGTTGGGGGGCGTGGATGCTGAGGCGTTCTGTCTCGAACAGGGGCTCTCCCCTTACGATGCCAGGCTGGTGGCGTGGCTGGTGCGGAATCATCTCGAGTTGTCGATTACTTCGCAGAAGCAGGACATCAGTGATCCACAGGTGATCGCGGCGTTTGCGCGCAAGGTGGGGGATGAGAACCATCTCGACTATCTCTATGCGCTGACTTGCGCGGATGTGCGCGGGACGAATCCGAAGCTGTGGAATTCGTGGAAGGCTTCGTTGTTCCATGACTTCTACGATCGGGTGAAACGAGCGCTGCGGCGGGGACTGGAGAGTCCGATCGATCAGGATCAGCTCGTGCGGGAGACGCAGGACGCGGCGCGGCGATTGTTGGTCGAGCGTGGCGTGCCGGAGAAGGATGTCGAGCGGACCTGGTCGCGGTTTTCGGCGGCTTACTTTTTGCAGCACTCGCCGGAGGAAGTCGCGTGGCATGCGCGGCTGCTGGCGGAGCGGGATCAAGGGTCGGATGAGCCTTTGGTGGCGTTGGATCCGCGTAGCGTGCGGGGGACTACCGCGGTATTGATTTTCGCGCGGCCGCGGCGGTATGGGTTTGCTCGCACTACGGCGGTGCTCGATCAGTTGGGGCTCAACATCGTGGATGCGCGGATTACGCCTACCGGCGATGGATTTAGCCTGGATCTCTATCACGTGCTCGAGGATGACGGGGCGCCGATTACGGATCGGGATCGGCAGAGTGAGATCGAGCATGCGTTGTGGCGGTCGCTGCAGCGGCCCGATGACACGACATTCGCAGTTTCGCGGCGGGCGCCGCGGCAGGCTCGCATGTTCAATACGCCCACGCAGATTGCTTTGAATGTGGATGAGCGGAACCGGCGGTCAGTGTTGGAGCTCGTGGCGGGGGACCGGCCCGGCCTGTTGTGTGATGTGGGTAAGGTGCTGATGGAGCAAGGCATTGAGTTGCATGCTGCCAAGATCATGACCGTGGGGGAGCGGGCCGAGGACGTGTTCTACGTGACGGATCTCGAGAATCAGCCGTTGGAGGCGGGACAGGCGCAGAGGCTTCGGGAGAGGATGAAGCAGGCGTTGGATCGGCGGCAGACGTCGTGAGTGCGGGTGGCGTGAGCGCGGAAGTCGCGAGACTCGCCGGGGTGGCCTACGCGGATGGAGAGAGGTCGCTGTGAATCCTCGGCTCGAGAAGTTGCATGCGTACCCGTTTGAGCGCTTGACGCGGCTGAAGGCTGGGGCTGTGCCGCCGGCGGGGCTGACGCATATCGCGATGTCGATTGGCGAGCCGCAGCATGCGGCGCCGGCGTTTGTGCTGGAGACGCTGCGGGGCGCGCTCGATCAATTGGGAAGTTATCCGGCTACGGCGGGGTTGCCTGAGTTTCGTGGGGCCTGTGCGCGGTGGTTGGAGCGGCGGTTTGGGTTGCCGGCGGGACGCGTTGACGCGGAAACGATGGTATTGCCCGTGAATGGGACGCGTGAAGCGTTGTTCGCGTTCGTGCAGGCGGTCGTGGACTCGCGGCGCGACTCACCGTTGGTGTTGATGCCGAATCCGTTTTATCAGATTTATGAGGGAGCGGCGCTGCTGGCGGGGGCGGAGCCGTACATGCTCAATACGACGGCTGCGACGTCGTATATGCCG
>DATBCZ010000209.1:0-2950 GCA_036270175.1 Steroidobacteraceae bacterium
CGCCGTTCACACATCTCAACCCCGAGGGCAGTCGGTTTGCCGATGATACTTTCGGCGCCTTCTACGCGGCGGCGAGCCTCGACACCTCGATCGCCGAGACTCGCTATCACCGCGAGATCTTCCTGCGCGCAACCCGACAGCGGCCACTCGAGCTCGATATGCGGACGTATCTCTGTGACGTCGTGGCGAGCTTTCACGACATCCGCGGGAAACGCGACCGGATGCCCGACATCTATGACCCTGACAGCTACGTCGCGTCGCAGAAACTCGCACGTAGCTTGAAGCTCGCGGGTTCGAATGGAGTCGTCTTCGACAGCGTGCGCCACTCCGGCGGGCAGTGCCTCGCGGTCTACCGGCCACGACTCGTGCAGAACTGCCGTCAGGGGACGCATTTGCGCTACGTGTGGGACGGGGAGCGGATCAGCCAGGTGTATGCACTGAAGGTCATGGATCCTTGAAAACCGGCTGCTGGGCGACCGGCACGCCGGCCGCTCGCTATACTTGGTGGTCTTTGTCCCCCGTGTTTCAGAAAGAGTCTCGCGCATGAAAATCGCCGGCCCGTTGGGCACTGCGCCGCAAACGTTTCAGGAGCTGATCTTTGCCCTGCAACGCTACTGGTCCGACCGTGGTTGTGTAATTTTGCAGCCGTATGACATGGAGGTCGGCGCCGGTACGTTTCACACCGCGACCTTCCTTCGGTCCATCGGCCCGGAGCCGTGGAGCGCTGCCTATGTGCAGCCTTCACGACGGCCGACCGATGGCCGCTATGGCGAGAATCCCTTCCGCCTGCAGCACTACTACCAGTACCAGGTGGTGATAAAGCCGTCGCCCCTGGAGATCCTCGACCTCTACTTGGGGAGTCTGCGCGCGCTCGGGCTGGATCCCCTGGTGCACGACGTGCGGTTCGTCGAGGACAACTGGGAGTCGCCCACATTGGGCGCCTGGGGTCTCGGCTGGGAAGTCTGGCTTAACGGCATGGAGATCACGCAGTTCACTTACTTCCAGCAGGTAGGAGGCCGCGAGTGCCGACCTGTGACCGGCGAAATCACCTACGGGCTCGAGCGACTGGCGATGTACCTGCAGGGCGTCGAAAGCATCTATGACATCGTCTGGACCGAAGGTCCGCAGGGCCGTGTGACCTACGGTGACGTGTTCCATCAGAACGAGGTGGAGCAATCGAAGTACAACTTCGAGCACGCCGACGTACCGACGCTACTGCGACACTTCGATGATCACGAGAAGGCCTGCAGGGAGCTTCTGGCAGCGAAGCTGGCGCTGCCCGCTTATGAACAGGTCCTCAAGGCCTCGCACACCTTTAATCTGCTCGACGCGCGGCGCGCGATCTCGGTCACTGAGCGGCAGCGTTACATCTTCCGCGTTCGTACCCTCGCGAGCGGAGTGGCCCAGGTGTACTACGAGAGTCGGGAGGCGCTCGGCTTTCCACTATTGAAGAGGGCGCAGACGAATCCGCCTGCGGTTGCGGCCAACGAGGCCGCCGCATGAAGATTGAACGTCACGATTTTCTCGTTGAGCTCGGCACGGAGGAGTTGCCTCCGAAGGCGCTGCGTGGCCTGGAAGAGGCGTTTGCCTCCGGAATACGTACGGGTCTCGACAAAGGCTTTTTGGAACACGGTGACGTTGTTTCCTATGCGACGCCGAGACGTCTGGCCGTCTGGGTGAAGAAACTCGCCGCACGTCAGCCCGAGCAGGATCTGAAGCGCCGCGGACCACCGGTGAACGCATCGTTCGATGCCGCCGGAGCGCCGACGCGGGCCGCGCTTGCCTTTGCGGAAAGTTGCGGCACGACGGTCGACACGCTGCAAAGGCTCGACGAAGGCAAGGGGACCTTCCTGTTCTTTATCGGGAAGAAGGCGGGCGCGGTGGTGACCGATCTTCTTCCCGGCATCGTGAAGGCGGCTCTCGACGCGTTGCCGATCCCGAGGCGCATGCATTGGGGCTCGAGCGACGCCGAGTTTGTGCGGCCGGTTCACTGGTTGCTGATGTTGTATGGGAAGGATGTTGTACCTGTAACCCTGCTCGACACGGTATCCGGGGATCTCACGCGGGGGCACCGGTTTCACGCGCCGAAACCTATTCGCATTACTACGCCTGCCAGTTACGCGGGCGCGTTGAGTAAACGGGGCTACGTGTTGCCCGACTTCGCGGGGCGCCGGGAGGTCATCAGGGAGGGGGTTACCAAGGCGGCGGCGGAACTCGGAGGTCGTGCTCTCATCGGCGATGCGCTGTTGGACGAGGTCACGGCGCTCGTGGAGTGGCCGGTACCGATCGCGGGTCGGTTCGAGGAGCGTTTCCTCGCCCTGCCACGCGAAGTGCTGATCTCCACCCTGCAGGAGCATCAGCGCTACTTTCCCGTGGAGGATAGTCAGGGGAGGCTGCTGCCGTGTTTCATCACCGTCAGCAACATTGAAAGTCGCGACCCCTCCAAGGTCCGTGAAGGAAACGAGCGTGTCGTACGGCCACGTCTCGCGGATGCGGCGTTTTTCTGGGACCAGGACCGGAAGCATCCCCTGGCGTCACTGCGGGAGGCGCTCGATAAGGTCACTTTCCACGTGAAACTCGGCTCGATTGGGGATAAGACGCGACGCATACGCGCGCTCGCCGGCGAGATCGCGGCGCTCGGCAACAAGGAGCGCGCCGAAACCGAGCGGGCCGCGGAACTGTGCAAGTGTGATCTTCTGACGGCCATGGTCGGGGAATTTCCCGAGCTGCAGGGGATCATGGGGACGTACTACGCCCTGGCTGACGGGGAGACGCCCGAAGTGGCGGTGGCGATCCGCGAACACTATCTCCCACGCGGCGCTGGCGATGAGCTGCCAGAGACGCATCCGGGTCTCGCCGTTGCGATTGCCGACAAACTCGACACGCTCACGGCCATTTTCGCCATCGGCGAGAAACCGACGGGAACGAAGGATCCCTTGGGGCTGCGGCG
>DATBCZ010000210.1:0-5993 GCA_036270175.1 Steroidobacteraceae bacterium
ATGACCTGCGAGTACGATTCGACATCGCCGGGCCATTTTTCGTACACCTGGGTGGTATAGATCTGCGAACCGGACCAGTTCGGGTCGGGCGGCGGCGTGTTGTACTGACTCAGCGCGGTACTGCCGGTGTTTCTCGACTGCGAAGGCACGTACGTCGCGCCTTGCCAATTGGTGGAATTGATCTGAATTCCGACGTTGCGCTCGTACTGATCCTGGTTCGCGTAAAAAACGTCGCTGGTCAAGGTGAGCCCGTGGTCGAGGTCCGCCTGGAACGACGCATTGGCCGCCTTGCGCTTGCGCTGAATGGAGCTGTCGTAAATGCCAATGTTCT
This sequence comes from Steroidobacteraceae bacterium, assembly GCA_036270175.1. Lineage (GTDB taxonomy): Bacteria > Pseudomonadota > Gammaproteobacteria > Steroidobacterales > Steroidobacteraceae > 13-2-20CM-66-19. The sequence continues at coordinate 332 of DATBCZ010000210.1, forward strand.
GGCTGCCCATGAACACGCCGTTCGACTTCCCGTCACCGTTCACATCGACACTACCATCCGGATTCTGAGTGATCCTGGAAGGAATCGGCGCGCCGTTCCAGGCCCCCAGGAAGCCGTTGTAAGCGCCCGCGCTGGCCGCGTTCTCGCCATGGAAGATGACGCCATACTGGTCGAGGCCCTCGCTGATATTTCCATTCGCGAGGGAACCGCCAGTGTTGCCCGATCGCGTGGTGTCGGAATAATCTCCGGAAATCTGCAGCCCCCATGCGCCATCGGCGTTGTATGAAATGAGGCCATTCGCCTCCGGTCCGTTTTTCTTTGTGGTGCTGCCCCGTTCTCCATCGGCGGAATAGCTGTACGTGAACCCATTCGGCAAATCCCAGGGCCGAAAGGTATGCAGATTGATCGACCCGCTGATGCCGCCAAGGGTCTGGGCGGCGGTGGGCGACTTGATGACATCCACCTGGTTGAACAGCGTGGCAGGCAGCGTAGTGAAGTCGGGTTGTGGCGAGTCGATCTGATCCGGCGTAATGAATACTTCACCGTTCAGCATAGTCCCCACCTGGGGCAATCCGCGTACGTCCACGGAAGATCCAACACCCGCGTCGCGGTTGATTTGCACGCCGGTGATACGCTGCAACGCGTCCGTGATGGTCACGTCCGGCAATTGCCCGATGCTCTCCGCCGAAATGCTGTCCTGGATACTATCGGCGAGGCGCTTGACCTCGATCGCCTTTATCTGCGACTGCCGTATGCCGACGACGGTAACAGTCTCCTCCTTCAACTCCTCCGCGCCCTTGGCCCCCTCGTCCAACTTGATTTTCTTGGCGTCCGGCGATGGCGTCGTCGGCACGTCCTGCTGCGCCGGGCTCTGCGCCCCCGCGTTCTCCGCCGGGGCACCTGGCTGCTCTGACGCCATAGCTGCTGTCGCCGCAGCGGCAAGCAGCGCCATGGATACCGCAATCGACACGGGGTGCTTGCGATGTATGATTGACACGGGCTTTACCTCTAGACTGTTATCTTCCGAATCCCTGAGTCCCTGCGGCTCGCGCGCCGCACTCCCTATTTCGAAAATGCCACTCGCGCCAGCACCCATTGGCCATCGCGCGGATCGCCGGTGGCGAAAACGCACAGGTCATGAGCGTCATTCAACTTCGAAGTGGAAACTGTTTCGTTGAGTTCGCTTTGCCCGTCTCGCCGCACCGCGGACGCCAGCGGCAATCTGGCGAGCAAAGGTCCCGAGCACGAATCGGCATGGATCTCGAACTCGCCGGCCGCACTGGCCTTGGGGCGCACCACGGCTTCCTTGGCCTCGTCGCCAAAGCGCCATGCCACGCGCCCAACGATCAAGGTGACATGTTGGATGCCTGCCAACCGTGTCCGGCGCCACAGCCAGCACATGTTGCCGATATCCGCCTTATAAACCGGCCTCCTGCCCTGTGCCGGCTGACTGCCGTCCAAGCGCGATCCCGGCTGGTTTGAGCAAGTTGCAAGCTCGCTGCCGTCGCGGCTGAGCAAAGTCGAGGCATTCAACACCTGCGTGCGCGGCGCGGCGAGGTCGAATCCGCCGCGCTCGAAAGTCGCCGCGCGCAGCGTCACTTTACCTTGTGCGGAAAACTCCAGCGGGCGGACATACTGGACAGACTTCGAAGTCGGCGTAGAGCCGTCCGTGGTGTAGCGGATCTCGCCAAAGTTCGCTTGATTGGAAAGCGCGACGCGCAGCACTCCCTCGCGACTTGCGGTCACATCGAACGCCGGTGCAAACACCGTGTCGGAATAGTCGATGCCGAGCGCGCGGTAGCGCGCGAGTTCAGCGGTAAGGCGCTGCAGAAATCCGTTCCACTCGTGTTCGCTCGGCGCTGACCACCCGACTTCTGACAACGCGGCGATGCGCGGGAACAGTGCGTGTTGGTCGTGCGCGAAACTCGGCATCAACTCGGTCCAGAAACCGCCCTGCACACCGATGACACGCGCCGCTTCGGCGGCGGTTGCACCGTTCGGAGTGACGGCGGTGTCATAGGCCTGCTGTAACGTCGTCATGGGTGCCGGCCCCGGCCATTCGTCTGGCAGCTCCGACTGATAGTGGTCGAAGTACAGCGACTCCTGGGGCGTCAGGACCACATCGTGGCCTTGCGCAGCCGCTTCGAGTGCAACGTGCTCCCCGTCGTTTCCGTGCCATGACATCACCACTTCCGATTCCGGAAGCTTCACACCCGCGACCAACTCGTCGTCCCAGCCGACCGGCGTGCGCCCGTGTTTGACGAGATAGTCGGCGACCCGGCTGGTGAACCAGCCCTGCAGTTGATCCATGTCCGCAAGCCCCAGCCGCTGCATCTGCGCACGCAGTTCAGGCGACGCGTTCCACTGCTGCTTGTCGGCTTCGTCGCCACCGATCGAGATGTACCGGGAGGGGAAAAGTTGCATCACCTCGTCGAGCACATCGTCGACGAACTGCAAGGTCTTCTCGTCGGGCTTCAGCAACCAGGGACTGACACCCCAGTCCGTCCACACTGGCGGGCGCTTGCCGGTGACGCCAAGCCATGGATACGCAGCCACCGCCGCCTGCGAGTGTCCGGGAAGGTCGATTTCCGGCACGACGGTGACAAAGCGCGCGGCGGCATAGCGCACGATGTCGCGCACCTCGGCTTCGGTGTAAAAGCCACAGTAGGGTTTGTCAGGAACGCCGGTCGCCCGGGATTCCCTCTCCCACGTCGCACCGTGGGTGCTTCGTGGTATTTCCTCCACTGCCCCACGTCGCCCCGTTGGGGCTTCGCGGGATTTCCTCCACTGCGTTTCGGTCACGTTTCGGTCACGCTGCGCTCCGGTCAATTCGCTGTCGAGTCCCACCGCCTTGCGACATGCACCGGTTTTCGTCAGTTCGGGGTACTTGGGAATCTCGAGACGCCAGCCCTGGTCCTCGGTCAGGTGCCAGAGCAACACGTTGAGTTTGTCGAGCGACATCCAGTCGATGAGTTTCTCGATGTCGGCCACGCTCTGAAAATGCCGTCCTGAATCGAGTAGCAGCGCGCGCCATGCGAAACGCGGGTTATCGTCGATGACGCCCTCGGCAATCTCAGCCGGGGCACCGCGGATCCAGCCAGGCGGCGTCAGCAACTGCCACAGAGTGACACCCCCATAGAACGCGCCGGCCGGCGCGCGCGCGATAACTCGGATTCCTTGGGCACCCACCTCGAGGCGATAACCAGCGTCCCCGACTACATTCGCCTGAGGATCCACGTCGAACGTGACGGCGGGGTGCGCGTCAGCCGTATCCGCCATGCGTAGCTGCAGCCCACGCGTGTTGGCCACCAACTGCATGAACCGATCCGCTATGGGCTGAACTTGCTGGCGATCTGCACCGCTCACTGCGACCAATGCCCCATCCACAATCTTCACCACACCCGATGGGGCAAGGCGCATGTCGGCGGGGTGGGGCAACAGCGACCACGTGGATGCTGCTGGTGCCGCGATTGCCATCCCCGTTGTCGCTAGCCACACGAAGGCAATCGCGAAGCCGGCCGCCGCCGCCGGCCGCCGCCGTCGGAACACCGACGAGACGCAGACAGGCGTGCTACCGACATACGTCGCCAGAAAAGGCGCCATCGATACTCCCGCTAGTCGACCCCGATGACCGCTTACCCCTTTGATCTGGGCGTCTATTTATTCGGTCCCTTGACGAACCAATACTGCCCTCAAGAGCGTTTTACGTCAAGTGACGTGGATTTAGCGGCGAATGCGGCTATGATAGTTCGGGTAAAGTACGAATCAAATGAGAGCACCTATGCCTTCCCAACCGACGACCAGCCTGACCCGCCAGTTGTCGCAACGGAGCGTTTTCGAAGCCCTTCTACACCGCAGCCCCATCTCACGGGCGGACCTGGCCAAGGTGACCGGTCTGTCGAAACAGACGACCTCGGAAGTCATCGACGCGTTCGAGCAGCAGGGCCTGGTTCGCCCGATCGGACGAACGAGCGGCAATGTCGGACGGACCGCCGTGTTGTACGAATTGAGCCCGGAAGGCGGTCACGTGCTAGGCATCGACTTGGGAGCCCGGCGATTGACAGTCGCCCTCGCCGACATTGCAGGCAGAGTGCTGGCCGAGGCCGATGAACCCACCGACAGTCGCGGCGGAGCCTGGGCGATCGACCAAATCGCCCGGCTCTCGGACCGCCTGGCGCGTGACAACCACACACACCCCAGCCGAATTCGCTCCATCGTGCTGGCCACCCCTGGTGTGGTGAACCCCAAGAGCGGGGCCATCGAGATGGCTCCCAACATCGCCGGCCTCGGCCATCTCAATGTCGTGGGCCTGTTGGGTGAGAAACTCGGCAGCCCCGTCGTGTTTGAAAATGACATCAACCTCGCGTTGCTGGGGGAAATATGGCACGGCTGCGCGCAAAACGTCGCCAACGTGGCCTTCCTCGCGCTCGGCAGCGGCGTCGGACTGGGACTCTATGTCAACGGCCAACTCGTTCGCGGCGAAAACGGCGCCGCCGGTGAGATCGGCTATCTGCCGATTGGTGGCGATCCGCTGCAAGCCGAGGCCCGCCTGCAGGGCTGCCTCGAGTATCAAGTTGGCGCCACCGGTGTCGTGCGGCGATATCGGGAGGCTGGCGGTGGTTCCGAAGTCGATTCGGTCAGACAGATCTTTGAGCGCGCGCAAGCGGGAGACTCGCTTGCCGCGAATGTGGTCGACGAGACTGCGCGGCTCACTGCTCTTGCAGCCGCGACGGTCATCGCAACTGTTGATCCGCAGCTGCTCGTTCTGGGTGGCTCGGTTGGTGCGCGTCCAGACTTTGCGGACAAGGTCGCCCGCGTCCTGTTGCAACTCGCTTCACGGCCGGTGGAGATTCGCACGAGCACGCTCGGCAATCGAGCCGGCGTCGTGGGCGCGCTGTCCGTCGCCTTGCGCCGTCTCCATGATGATGCCTTCGGAGTCGCGGAGCTCGCGACGGCTATGCCTCTTCCTCCGCCCCGTAGCGCTCATCAATGACACGCGAGGCGGCCTATTGTTTTGCGGCAGACTTGGGCGGCACGAAGCTCGCCGCGGCGATTGCCGACGCGCGTGGTCGAATCGTGGCGGAATTAACCGAGCCCACGGACCCGCGCGGCGGAGCGTATGTCGCCGAACAGATCGGCGCCTGCGCCGACAAGCTGGCGCAGTCCGTCGGAATCGAAGTCACGCGGACACGTCATGTCATGGTGGGAGTTCCCGGAGCGGTCGATCCTCACACCGGCCGTGTTTCGGTCATTCCAAACATCGACGGAATGCAGGACTTCGATGTCCTCGGCTATCTGCGCAGCCGCTTCGGGCCGGATGTTGCAATCGAAAACGACGTGAATCTCGCGATACTCGGCGAGCAGGCCCTCGGGTGCGCCCGCGGCTGCCACAATGCGGCGTTCCTTGCGCTCGGAACCGGCGCAGGGCTCGGCCTGCTCATCGACGACAAGTTGTTTCGAGGCGCGCGCGGCGCGGCCGGGGAAATCGCGGACCTGCCAATTGCGCACGACCCAACCTCGCAGATCCCTACAACTGGCACATTCGAGCTCGAGGTAGGTTCACTCGCAATCGTCGACCGATACCGCCGCCACGGTGGAACCGCGGCCGTCACGGTGCGCGACATTTTCAAGCTACTGGAGGAAGGAGACGAAGTGGCGGCGT
>DATBCZ010000211.1:0-1770 GCA_036270175.1 Steroidobacteraceae bacterium
CCAAAGTCCGTCGTATCGGGTATCAGGTCCCCAAGCAGCTCGCGTTGCAACTCCGCAAACTTCGGCCGGGTATCGCCGGACACCGGTTCGCGCCGCTGTGCGTGCGGATCATCAGTGACGAAGTAGTTGTCGATGAATTCCGACGTAAGTCCCAGCGCGCCGCAGCCGATTACTCCGATTTCGCGCTCATCCGTAGCCAGTGCTTTCCGGGTCGCCAGGGTGCTCGACCCCCACGACAGCGACCAGCCACTTCCCCCATGACCATAGTTGTGAACGATGATCTTGGAGCCGACTCTTTCAACATCGAGTCGCGGACCCTGTGCCCGAAAGGGGCGGGTGCACACCGTTATGGCCGTGATGCGATCCGGGCTAGCGCGAAGGCGCGCCAGTTCCAACGCGGGCGCTATTCGGCGCCTCGTCCCCAACGTGTCAATGCTACAGCCGCCCAAGGCCCCAACAAGCAAGGCCGCACCCGCTCCCGCAAGCAGCCTGCGACGTCCGATCGGATTTTCCACTACATACTCCCGTGCTGTGGCGACACTTTATTGTCCACCGGTGCGGCGCTAAACTGAGTCGCGTCAGGCAACTGTCACCCGAAATCCAGCTTCCGTGGTAGTTTGCGTGGCAGATCAGATACCCCCGGGCGAAGGAAGTATCTGATTTATAAGAAAATGCGGGTGTAGCTCAATGGTAGAGCTTCTGGTTCCCAACCAGATGACGAGGGTTCGATTCCCTTCACCCGCTCCATCATGGGCGCACCACCAATGGTAACGATCGTTCTGGTCCACGGTGCTTGGCACGGTAGCTGGTGCTGGCAGCGGGTTACGCCACTGCTGGAGAACCGCGGGTTGGCGGTACTGACCGTGGATTTGCCGAGTGTGGGAGCGCGACCGGGGGCGGATACCGGCTTGTCGGCGGACGCTGCGGCGGTTGAATCCGTCGTTGAGGGTGTCGCCGGACCGGTGGTTCTGTGCGGGCATTCCTACGGAGGAATGGTGATTTCACGGACCGCTGCCGGGAATGTGAACCGCCTCGTTTATCTCTGCGCATTCATGCCTACGGAAGGCGAGTCGCTCCTCAGTATCGGCGGCGGACGGCACGCGCCTTGGATTCAGATGCTCGATGGTGGTTTGACGCTGCCGGATCCGGCGCGGTCTGGCACGGTGTTTTACAGCGGCTGTGATGCGCGCACCAGCGAGTGGGCGAAGAGCGAGCTTCGTCCACAGTCGCGTGTTGCGTTCGAAGAGCCGGTGCCGTACCCAGCGTGGCGGCACACTCCCTCCACATACGTGGTCTGCGCAAATGACATGGCGATGCCGCCCGACCTGCAACGGAACGTATTCGCGCCCCGCGCAACCGAGTCGATCGAGCTGCAAGCCGACCACTCGCCGTTTCTCTCGCAACCCGATGCGGTCGCGGAGTTGCTGGTGGAGCGGAGTCGCTAGCCGCTGTATCGCTTACGCCGCCCCCGGGACACAAACACCGCCGCCCTCTTCAGCCGCCGCCGCATTGGCCCTGAACATGCGAAACAAGTCCCGTCCCATCCCAAAGCTATTGCTCTCGAGCACAGGTGTCGCGACGGTCCGGCGCGAAAATTCCTCCTCCGACACCTGCACCGCCAGCGTGCCCGCGAGACTGTCGAGCCGAACGATGTCACCGTCCCTAACCTTCGCCAGTGGGCCGCCGTGGAGGCATTCCGGCGAGACGTGAATCGCGGCCGGCACGGTTCCCGATGCCCCGGACATGCGTCCATCGGTCACCAGGGCGACT
>DATBCZ010000212.1:0-2525 GCA_036270175.1 Steroidobacteraceae bacterium
GGAGTTCTTGCCTCCCATTTCCGCGATATAGGGTCGCGGATAGGGCCCGGTCTGTAGTCCGCGGGCAATCTGCATGCCGACGTTGTGAGACCCGGTGAACGTCACGCCGGCCGTCAGCGGATGACCCGTCAGCGTCGGACCCACTCGATCGTCAGTACCGCTGAGATAGTTGAAAACTCCGGGCGGCAGGCCCGCATCACGGATGCAATCGGCCAGGAGACGGCCGGCCCAGGGAGTTGTCGGGGCCCCCTTCAGCACGACCGTGTTGCCCGTTATGAGGGCTGCGGCCACGGGGCCGCCTGCCAGCGCAAATGGGAAGTTGAAAGGATTGATCACCACCCAGGGCCCGTAGGGCTTCATCACACTGCGGTTGTGCGAGACATAGCCGGTCAGGGGATCGTCCGGCAACGGATGGTCAAAGGACTGGTTGCGCTCGAACTCATCGGCATACCCGTTGAAAAAGTCGGCCGTCTCCTGCGTCTCGCCGAGAGCCTCCATGCGATTCTTCCCGACCTCCAGGGTGAGGGCGGCCGCGATGTCGAAGACGCGCTCCTCGATGAGTTGGGCGACTCTGCGGAGCAGTTCGGCACGTTTGGAGGGCGGGGTCTGTTTCCATTCCTGCCAGGAGCGGTGCGCGGCTTGCAGGGCCTCGTTCACATGCTCGGGCGTCGCCACCGCGAACTCACCCAGGATCAGGTCCTGGTCTGCCGGACTGCGACTCGGCACGGTATGCGACCCGGACCGATCGCCTCCGCCGATATACAACGCATGTCGACGCCCGAGTGTTTGCAATGCGCGCGCCATCGCCTCGTCAAAGCGTGTATGTAACTCGGGCGGCGGAGAGAACATGGTCGAGTAAGTCAGCTTGAAACCTGAAGTCATGGTGCGTGCCCTCCCTCGAGCCGTCCGTAATGCTTCAGTATCGCCCGTAACTGCGTATGCGGCAGGCTGTAGAAGCGGTAACCATCGGCTCCCGTCATGGTTTGTGCGGCCACCAGTGCGTTGACCACCGACTCCTCGGTGGCTTCGACGACGGCTTTGAACAGTGGATCGAGTGCCTCATTGGCGAGCGGGGTGAGCGCCGATGGATTGGGCTGATCCGGATCGTTCGCGGCGGTGCTGGCCGTCGTAAACGAGACGACCAGGTCACCCGAACCATTACCCGAGTACGAGCCGAGCCGCCCCATTCCGAGCGCGGCTCGTCGCGCGACCCGATTGAGTTGCACCGGCATCAAGGGCGCGTCCGTTGCCACGACAATGATGATGGATCCCACATCCGGTGGAGTGTGTCCCGCGGCGGCCACATTGCCCGTGCATTTCGGCAGTTTCTCGGGCGAGGACAGTGCGGCGTCATAACAGGGAAGCCAGGTATCCGATAGCTCGGGGCCCACGGGCGCGCCGGCAATGCGCAGTGTCTGACGGTCACCCGTGTTGCATTGTACGAGGACGCCAACCATGTAGTCTTTACCAGCGATGGAGACCTTGCGCGAAGCGGTGCCGATTCCACCCTTGAAGCCGAAGCAGACCATTCCGGTCCCGCCGCCAACATTGCCTTCGGCCACCGGTCCCGTCCGCGCGGCCTCAATCGCCGCGGCTGCATCCGCGGGCTGAACATGGAATCCGTCCAGGTCGTTGAGTCGACCGTCCCACGTCTCAGCCACCACGGGCGTTACCGCAATTCCGAACTTGTGTTGTGTCCATTGCTGGATGCCGGCGTAGACCTGGCCAATGGCGTTCGTGTTGGAAATTCCAATCGGGCCGATGACCACGCCGAAATCCTGCAGGTAGGACTGTCCCGTGAGCTCGCCGTTGCCATTCAGGTCGAAGAAGCCGCCGTAGACAGAATCCGCGCTCGCCCGCCCGCGCGGGAGCACGACGGTAACGCCGGTCCGAATCGGTCCCGTCCCTACTTTCAGCGGCCCCTCGCCACTCACGTGGGTGATTTGGCCAACTTCCACGCCTGCCACGTCGGTGATCGCGTTGTTAGGGCCTGGTGCCCCTTCGAACGGAACACCCAGGCCGCGCGCACGCGTGGGCGCATCGGCGGCGACGGCCAAGGTTGCAGAAATGAGGGCGGCAGTCAGAATGGAAGCCAGACGCGCCAGGCAACGGCCGGCGGACGCCGCGAACTTCAGCGACCTCGTGCGGCAACGGCCGGCGAACACGAACTTCACCATCACGCCGTAACCACCAACGGCAGCTCCCGCCGTATCAAGTTGGCCGACGTCATCGCGGCATCAAGCTCACGCGCTGATTTATGCCCCGAGTACACCGCCGCCTGAATCGTCCCCGGCGCATAGCAGTCGCCAACACGCGTCAAGCTGACGATTTCCGCATCGGCTAATTCCTGCATCCGGCCCTCCAGCGCCGCGTAAAGGCCGTCGACTGGCAGTCGCGCCGTTACGGTGACCACCGCCCGCGCCTCGCGCTCGGTCACCACGCCTGTCAACCCATTGACCAGGAGCACTCTATGGCCGTCGAACCTCCGAACGTTCGTATAGGGCACGACATTCACGCCCAACCGT
>DATBCZ010000213.1:0-6418 GCA_036270175.1 Steroidobacteraceae bacterium
GGCCCGGGCCGAAACACGAAGTCCCGGCGCGACTCGTCAAAGACATGAATGCCGATGATGTCGCTCGGCATGAGATCCGAGGTCCCTTGGATCCGCTTGAACTCGCCTCCCAGGGCGCGTGCCAGCGCTTTCGCCAACAGCGTCTTCCCCAGCCCCGGTACTCCCTGTACCAACACGTGACCGCGTGCGACGAGCGCGATAACGAGCGCTCGTATCGACGTATCGGCACCGACAATGACACGACCCAGCTCACGGGCCAACAGAGACTCGAGCTGCCGCAGGGTTGCGCTCATGCAGTGATATGCCTGTGTATTTTCTGAATCAAATTGTGCAAGCGGTCCAGCGGCACCCGACGGCCCGCGCGGGCGTCAGCGTACCAGCCCCTGAGTTGGTGGAGTTCGGCCGGCATAACATTGGAGTGATGCTCGAGGAATTCCCAGGGCGGATTCCCCATTCCACGCCCAGGCATCGACTTATCCTCGTCGCGCCCCAACGGCGCCCGCTCACGAACCCGCCGAAAGAAGTGCTCAAACAATCCCAAAGCCCCCGCCGAGGGCGTCACCACCCGCGCCAGGAACCCCCCGGTGGCCTGCACGAGTTCAGCCTCGCGCGGCGCCGGCGCGCGCAGCGCCGGCAATTGCAACCGCGGAGACCCCAGAACCCAACAGAGCCACAAAGCCGCAAGGATTCCAATTGTCTCGTAGAGCCGCCGGTCACTGTAGAACTTGGCCGGATCGTACGCCGCACCCAGTCCCTGGTGCAGGTCATCAAACAGCACCGCTCCTCTCGGCCCGACACTCGCCCCGACAATATTCGCCAGCAACCGCGCGTTGTCGGCAACCCCAAGCGCGCGATTCGTGAACAATGAACCCAGGCCACTCACAATGACTCGGCCGCTCCCCAGCGAGCGTGTCCATAACACGCTTTCGCCAGTCTCGCGCTCGTGCGCCAGCGAGAAAACAAACCCGTCGTAAGGAATCTTCGCAGCCCACGCCTGCCACGGATAGTCAGACAACGCCGCAGCCGTGCGCACTCCCTCGAAGTATGGGTGCGGCCCGTTGGGCACTAACGTGCCCCGCTGCGGCTGCGCGAAAGCTCGCGCGGTTGCTGCGATACGAGCCGCCACATCGTCCGTCGCGTGCGCCTTCGCCGACTGCGAGCCTATCCGCCCCGGACCTGGCTGCTCCATCCTTCGGACCGCCTCAAACTCCAGGCCCGTCAGGAGACTCAAATCCCCCGCCACCGGTCGCCCCACCGCGAACGCCCAGTCCGGATCATCCGACAGCGCAGCAAGCACCAACAATGTATTGCCCGCGCGCACCCAGGTATCGAGCGGCCGGAACTCCTCCGTCTTGAAGGCATTCACAGCCGGCAGGGTCACAATGAGAAGGTTCCCCGCACCGGGCAGCGAGGCACGGCCAATCCACTTATCGAAGCGATCTCGAACCGATACTGTTTTGATGTGCTCCTCATCGAGCCACACCATCGCCCCGTGATAACCGTTCCCGCGCCGCTCCTCCGACGTCGGACCGGGCACGCCACCCCGCCCGTTAGTGGCATCGTCCCCATGTAAGAACATGGCGAGAAACAAGGCCAGCGCCCCAAGCGCACACAAAAGAGTAATGAGACGCTCTTTCATAGCCCTGCGCCGGAACTGCCGGCGCCGTCCCGACCACCGCCCCCCTCCCGAACACGCGCGTCCCGCCCTCCTCCCCCACCCTCCCCAATCCGCTCCAGCAACACCCTCCCACCCTCAACAGCTCCCGCGATATCAACTTCCGACACCGCGACATTGGAAAACCGCAGCCGTTCCGCAGTCCTGGCTAACTTCGCCAACCGCCCTCGATCCTCCTCCCCCGGCAACCGCGCCATCCGCGTCAACTCACCCACTGTAAGCCCACGCGCCGCCCGCAGCAGCCCTCCCTCAACAAGCCGACCCACCACCAACTCGAGCAACACCCCTGGCCGCCGCGGCAGTGGCACGCTCAGCACATCACCCCACGCAAGACCACCGTCATGTTGCGCGCCAACCAGCGACTCCGCACGAACAACAGAGCGCCGCCGCCACCGGCCAACCACACCAGCAACACGCAGCTCGTTAGCCACAATAACGACAGCCAACGCCGCGACTACGAGCAGTGCGACGTAGGAGATGAGCTCAACCAAGGCCTGGGACAACCCACTCTGTCCGATGATGCGCGCGAGCCACCCCTCATCCGCCGCACGCTCGGGCTCCTCGAAGAGATTCCGGAGCCACACCTTCGTACGAGCCCACCAACCACCGTGCTCGTTTTCGCTTCGCGCAAGGCTCGCCAGGATATCGGGCATACTTTCGACACTCAGTGGACGAATTCGCCCACGAGCCCCCGCGCCCACAGTCAGCTCACGCGAGACAGCTTCCCGCAACTCGCGCAGCCCCCCGGCCGACAAATCATTCCCAGGCCGCCGCCAATCACGCGGCAGCCACACGGACAGGCCACTTTCATCGAGACGCCGAGCCAACGTCGGGCACCGCGCGACAACCCGGTCGTACCCGATATCGATGTCAGAATTGAGCTTCAGAACACAGGCGTCGATCGCGTCCAACGCCAACAGCCGCGCGTCGGCGCGCAGCCCACCAACTCGCGGCGCACCAGCCGCCAGCGCATCGGCCCGCGATCCGCCAACTCGTGCCACATCGGCCGCGACTCCTCCCACCCGTGGCGCGTCCCCCCACGCCACCGTCCACAACACCATCCCACCCAGCAGCACCGCCCACCCACCGGCTCTGCCGCCACTCCCCATGACCTACTCGACCGCCAGGTCCACGATCCGCTGCTTCAAGTCGGTGCCTTGCTTACGCACCCGCAAGTCCGCAAACACTGCGAGCAGCAGCGCGCCGGCAAACGGCGCCGTAACCGCGCCCAGCACGTTCGCGACCTCCGCAAATACAGACGTCATAACGGGAATACCGGCGCCGAGCGAAGAAACGATCGCAGCGATGAGAGCCCCTAGCAGCACCGACACCACGATGACCACTGCAGCCCCGACCACATAGACGACGGCTATACGCCACCAGTTACCCCATACGAGGCGCGCACTCTGGCGCAAGGCTCCCAGCGGCCCCTGGCCCGCAAACAGCACCGCCGGCCAAGTACACGACAGAAAAACCGCCAGATAAACACCCAGAATCTCGAGGGGGATGCGCATCCCCGTCCGATACTGTGGTGGCACCACCATAATCACAGCGGCCCCGCTGCCGACCACAACCAGAAACAGCAGCGTCGCCACAAAGAAGGACGGCAGCCTGCGCAAGGCCTCGCCGAGCTCGGACTTGATGGAGGTCGGCCGTTGCTCAATGATCGCCCGCTGCTGCAGCAACAGCGCGGACCACGCCACGAGCGCGAGCAATACGCCGACTGCGAAAAGCGCTATGCGGATGGGCTGGCCAGCGCTCAAGGCCTGGCGAACCGAGACACCGCTGGCGAGCGCATAGACGTTCGGCAACTGCTGGGCGACGACAGCGCAGATGCCGTAGGGAAGACCCCTGACCAGGGTAGCCTTGAAGATCTGGAACACGAGATCGAGAACTTCGCCGACACTCAGGGGACGTGCGGGTGGATAGAAGGCAGATGACATCCGAGAATATTACCGAGGCGCACGCACCGGCGCGTACTCATCGAAACTACGACCATGACTGCTGATCACAGGCTCGGTGCGCTGCTCGCCCGAGGAGCGCGGCGACTGCGAGCCTCCGCCGCCAATCACGGGCCCGGGGCGACCCCAGATCTCGATGCCGAATTGCTCCTCACGCACGTGCTGGGCACGAGCCGCGCAAGATTGCGGTCGCATCCAGAGGAGGCCGCTACCGACGCGCAATCCAAACGCTACGCCGCCCTCGTCGAGCGCCGCGCGACGGGCGAGCCGCTGGCCTACGTCCTTGGCCGCGGGGACTTTTGGTCACTGCGGCTGACCGTCACGCCCGCGGTGCTGGTGCCAAGGCCTGAGACGGAGCTGCTGGTCGAGCGCGCCTTGGATCTTCGGCGTGAGGAATTCGGGCGTGTGGTCGACCTCGGCACGGGCTCGGGCGCCATTGCGCTGACGCTGGCAAGCGAACGGCCGGGGTGGCAGGTGTCCGCCACGGACGTCTCGGAGGACGCGCTCGCGATTGCCCGCGCCAACGCCGAGTCACTCGATCTGAAACGCGTGCAGTTTCTGCAAGGAAGCTGGTTTCAGCCGCTCGCCGGACGGACCTTCGATCTCATTTTGAGCAATCCTCCCTACGTCGCGGCGGACGACCCTGCGATGCAGGATCCAGCCCTCCGGCACGAGCCTCGCGGTGCCCTTACCCCAGGAACGGATGCGATGGCCAGTCTCCGCGCCATCATTGAATCGGCCCCCGATTACCTGGAGCGTGACGGCTGGTTGCTGCTCGAGCACGGCTCGGGCCAGGCAGCGGAAGTCGCACGCGAACTTGTCGCGCGCGGCCTCACTCACGTACGCTCCCACCGCGATCTCGCCGGGCACGAGCGCATGACCGAAGCCCAGCGGCCGTAGTCCTTTTCCCCACGAATAGCTCGAGAAACTTGCACCATGGTCAGATTTGAAACCTCGCACGGCTCCTTCACCATCGAGCTGTTTCCGAAAGAAGCGCCCGTCACGGTCGAAAACTTTCTGAAGTATGTGGACGACGGGTTCTTCGACGGCACCATTTTTCACCGCATCGTCCCCGGATTTGTCATCCAGGGCGGCGGCCTCACGGCGGATTTCGATAACAAGGAAACCCGCGACCCGATCAAGAACGAAGCCAAGAACGGACTCAAAAATGGCCGCGGCTGGCTCTCGATGGCGCGCACGAGCGACATCAACAGCGCCACGTCTCAGTTTTTCGTGAACCTGTCTGACAACGCCTTTCTTGACCACGGACCGCGCGACTACGGCTATGCCGTGTTCGGCCGAGTGACAGAGGGCATTGAAACTGTCGACAAGATCGCGAAGGTAAAGACGGGCCGCCGGAAGGGCTACCAGGATGCGCCGCTGGACGATGTCATCATCGTTTCCGCGAAGCGGGTCGAGGCGAAGTAACACCACCACGGCATTCCTGCCGTGAAATCTCCAGGCGTGCCGGCGAGGCCGCGAGATTCGTTCTCGCCGCGCACGCCGGCTCCGTCGTTACGAGCCCAGCGAGGCGGCTGCCTAGGCGCGCTTTTCAAGTTGCTCTCCCTGGCTGTGCTCGCGGGCGTCGTTCTCTCATGCCTGGCGGTGCTAACACTCCGCTGGGTGCACCCGTTCACCAGCGCCTACATGCTCGAAGCGCGCGCCCGTGCGGCCTCGGAACGAAACTGGGGTTACCGCACGAATTACGAATGGGTGAATCTCGAGCAGATCTCACCCAACGCCGCAGTCGCCGTCATCGCCTCGGAGGACCAACAGTTTCCGTTTCACGACGGCTTCGATTTCAAATCCATCCGCGAGTCAGTGCGCGCCAGCGAGCACGGCAAGAAGCTGCGTGGCGCGAGTACGATTTCCCAACAGGTGGCGAAAAACCTGTTCCTCTGGAACGGCGGTTTCCTACGCAAAGCCTGCGAAGCCTACTTCACCATACTCATCGAGGCGATGTGGCCGAAAGAGCGCATCCTGGAGGTATACCTCAACATCGCGCAGTTCGGGGACGGCGTGTATGGAGTTGAAGCTGCCGCACGCCACTTCTATCACAAGCCGGCGGCGCGCCTGACCTCCGGCGAAGCGGCCGTGCTGGCGGCCGTGTTACCCAACCCGATAAAGATGCACGTCGACCGCCCCTCCGCGTACGTGATGTCCCGCAGAGAATGGATCCTGGGCCAAATGCGCGGCCTGGGCGGCGCCGGTTATCTCAAGGGCATCGAGAACGAGAACGCGCCACCCGCCCCAAAGCGACGCGCCTCCCGATAACCTCTCAACGCTCGCCGCCCCGACAGCCCGCCACCACCGCGCGCTCCGCCCGTCAGTCGCGGCTACGGAGCCCTCAGTTGTCATACCCCAAGTTGGGCCCCAACCACCTCTCCACCTCCGCCACACTCATCCCCTTGCGCTGCGCGTAATCCTCCACCTGGTCCCGATCGATCTTCCCGATCGCAAAGAACCGGGAGTCCGGGTGCCCGATATACCAACCACTCACCGCCGCGGTCGGAAACATCGCAAAGGACTCTGTCAGCGTGATCCCCGCGTTGCGCTCAGGGTCGAGCAACTTCCACAGCTTCGCCTTCTCCGTATGATCCGGGCAGGCCGGATAACCCGGCGCCGGCCGAATGCCGCGATACTCCTCCTGGATCAGCTGTTGGTTGGTGAGGGCCTCCTGCACCGAGTAACCCCACAGCTCCCGCCGCACGCGCTCGTGGAAATGCTCCGCGCTGGCCTCCGCCAGTCGATCCGCGAGCGCCTTCAACATGATGCTCGAGTA
>DATBCZ010000214.1:0-5907 GCA_036270175.1 Steroidobacteraceae bacterium
CTGAGTGAGATTCGGGACGGCCTGCTGGATATCGTGCTGCCGGATTTCCGGGCGCCCCTGTGCGAGATCCAGGTCGTTTTCCCGTCTCGCCGCGGCATGCTACCGGCGGTGCGCAGTTTCATCGATTTTCTCAGTGCCCACCGCGTCAGTGAGGTGCCGGAGCGGCAGATCAGGCGCCACACCGGCCAGGGACCTCGTGAGAGTGTCCGCTTCTGGACGAGCCGTGAGCCCTTCACGAAGCAACGGATCGAAGGGCTCGCGCGTTAGACGGATATCCCAGCCGTGAGCGTGAGTGGCGCCGCTCCACGACGAGGGCGCCACCCCATGGGCTCCGCGTGCGAAAAACGTTGCGTTCTAGGGTCCGAAGGCGCACCGTTAAAAGCCGCGTCTCGTAAGAGAATGGAATGACTTTAAGCCTGGTCGATGCTTTCCGCACTTTCGGTGCGAAACCGAGTAATCGGATGCGCGGGTTATCCGCCATAGCTACCGATGGCTCGATGGTGCTCAACTGCTCCCAGACCTGCTTCGGTCACCCGGCCCGTGGGGTGCTTCGGTACGAAGACAGGCTGTCCCGCCAGGCCGTCGAGTCAAAGGACAACGAGCTCCTCGGGCAACATCTGACGCTTGCGCGGGATGGCGATCTGCCGATCCGGATGATCGTGACGCCCTTGCCCGCCGAAAAGAGCGGGGGTGGCAGTCGCGGAGGATTCCGCGTGCGTCCCGACTTGACCGGCAAGGTTGTCAAGTTCGACGGCGATCACTTCATCATCGATTTCACGCGACCGGAGTCGATGGAAGCGACTTCAGCCGTCGGTCGTCGTTAGACCGGGTCGCGTAGACGACCCGCCGGTCGGTTGTCAGGGGTCCGCGTGCAGTATCGCGGATACGGCGTAGTTCAGCTTCAGTCCACAAAGTTGCTTCGTGACGCGCTCGCCTGCGCGTAGGCCAGAGCATTCCAATACCCCTTCGCTGCGGCTCGCCGGGTCGGCAAGTGCCGCATCCACGGCGCTGGCGAGATCGAAGTGGCCGTCACAGTCCGCGAACGGACAGGGAAAGTGGAAGAACGCACGCGCCGGCGGGTGCAGGCGGTGTGATTGAAACGCAGGCGTGTTCGCTGTCGTGCTCGTGAATGTCAACTCGAGACACAGCTCCTGCACTTTGGGAAAGGCTGCGCGCAGTACGGCCGAGGCCGCACGATCGCGCCGCAGCCGCTCCATTCGGTCCTTTCCAGCGGGGTCTTTACCGGCTCGCGCTAATCTCACGTCTCATTCCCGGAAGTCGTCGTTTCAAGGGGGGCAGCAGGAGTCTCCGTCGAGGTCGCCGCAGCGTCCTCAGGCGCGGCTACGCGAGCCGACTTGCGCTGCTCCTTCTCCTGTTTGCGAGCTTTTCGGGCCAGCTCTTTCTGCTTTTTGGCGTGGTGGTAATTCGGTTTTGGCACGTACGCTCCGTGTCGCTGAAGTGGAGACCCCGGTCGGACAGGGGCGGATCAGGCGAGGAGTGCCTGTAAGAGTAAGCCGCCATAAAAGGCAGCCTGACGTTATTGTACTACAATATTTGACATCTGTCAGGCAGTGATTTGGGGCTAAGTTTCCTCAGCCAGCGCTTTCCGTAGCGCTTCCTCGCGCGCGTCTTCGCGTGCATCTTCGATTACCGCCAACACACTGTCCGGGTCGGTCTGTGAGTCGTCGCGAGCGAAAACGCCGGTGAGAGTGCTTTCGGCTTTCAACTCGCCTTGCTGAAAGAGCGACCACATCTCGCGGGCGAACTGTGTTTCCAACAGTTCCGGCGCGAAGCGGCCGAGTGTGTTGCGGATGTTGTTGACATCGCGCTCGAGCATGGCGAACGCGTTGTTGTTGCCCGCTGCATTCACGGCCTGTGGCAGATCGATGATGACGGGACCGTCAGGACCTACCAGGACGTTGAATTCCGAGAGATCGCCGTGGATGAGGCCGAGGCTCAACATGCGCACGACCTGTCGGATCAGAAACTGGTGATACTCGAGTGCGATCTCGGGTGACAGGTCTACCTCGCCGAGACGCGGGGCCGGATTCCCGGCCTCATCCGTCACCAGCTCCATGATCAACACGTCGTTGAAGTAGCCGTACGGCTTCGGCACGCGGACGTCCGCAGCGACGAGCTTATACAACGCGTCAACCTCGGCGTTTTTCCAAGCGGACTCCTGTTCTTTACGGCCGAAGCGGGTGCTCTTGCTCATGGCGCGCGCCTGGCGGCTGCCGCGCACTTTGCGTCCTTCCTGGTATTGCGCGCGCTTCTGGAAGCTTCGCTGCGCCATGTCGCGATAGACCTTGGCGCAGCGAACCTGTGCGCCGGTGCGCACCACGTAAACGGTCGCTTCCTTGCCGCTCTTGAGGGAGCGGAGCACCTCATCGATGATGCCGTCATCGATGAGGGGCTGGAGTCCTGCGGGTGTCTTCATCAACCCGAGACAAACGCGCAGAGCTTGTTGCCGTCCGCGTCGCGGAAATAGCCGGCGTAGAATCCTTCGCCGCGTGGACCCGCCGGACCTTCGCATTTGCCGCCGAGGGCAATCGCCTTCTGATAGATCTTGTTCACTTCTTCTTTATCCTTCGCCGCCAGGGCAACCATCACGCCGTTGCCGATCGTCGCCTTGCCGCCGTCCGCCGGCTTTATCACGAACAACATCGGCGCCTTCGGGTCGTTACCCCAGGCGATGAATTTCTCCGTTTCATAGACGCGCTTCCCACCGACGACCGAGAACAGCTCGTCATAGAATTGGGCCGCGCGCGACATGTCGTTGGTGCCGAGTGTTACGTAACCGATCATGGGACATCTCCTGGGGACACAGGTGGGGGCGGCAGGTTAACACGCTGCCGATTCAATTCGTATGCGCACATGTTGACGGCCGCCGCGAGATTCAAAGACTCGATGGCACCGCCGCCGGCGATGGTGAAGGGGGTTACGTCAAATGCCGCCAGTTGTTCCCGGGGTATGCCCCGGGCTTCGTTGCCGAACAGATAACACTCGAATTGCCCGAAGCTCGCTGTTTGCAGGCTGCCGCCGCGCATGTCCAGGCAGGCAATGCGCTCGAAGCGGGTGGCCAGGGCGGCCAGTTCGATGTCCGTTTCCAGGGGCACGTGAAAGAGCGCGCCCATGCTGGCGCGCACCACTTTCGAGTTGTAGGGATCGACGCTGCCCGGGCTCAATAGACACCTGAAATTGCCGAACCAGGCCAGGGTGCGCAGGATAGTTCCCAGGTTGCCCGGGTCCTGGATTTCATGCAGGTAAATCGCCCGTTCGCCGTTGCGGGCGGTACCGGGCAGTGGCGCGGCCCCCGGCAGCAGCGGCACGAGGGCAATGATTCCTTGCGGTGTTTTCGTGTCCGCGATCTGCGCCATCTGGATGTTGCTGAGGACATGGGTCGTAAAGGCGGTGTGCCAATGCGCATGCTCACGGGTGACATACAACTCGCAGCGGCCCAGCGCGGGATTTTGCAAAGCCGCCTTTTGCAGCTCGAGCACCAGGTGCTCACCTTCGACCAGGAAATATCCCAACTCTTCGCGATAGCGCTTCTGGTGCAGCTTTTTCAGGTCGTCGAGCTTCATTTACACGAGCGCCGGTGCCGCCGCGGCGAGCATGCTCTTGGCCACCGCTTCGGCGACTTTGATGCCGTCCACGCCCGCGGACAGTATGCCGCCGGCGTAACCGGCGCCTTCCCCGGCCGGATACAAACCCCGTATGTTGAGACTTTGCAATGTCTCGGGGTCGCGGGTGATGCGGATCGGTGAGGAAGTGCGGGTTTCGATTCCGGTGAGCACCGCGTCGTCGCGATCGAAACCGCGGATCTGCCTGCCAAACACCGGCAGCGCCTCACGGATCGCCTCGATGGCGTACCCAGGGAGCGACGTCGCCAGGTCGCCGAGACGCACGCCGGGTTTGTAGGACGGCTCGACCTCACCCCATTCAGTGGAGGGAACACCACGAACGAAGTCGCCGACCAACTGTCCGGGGGCGCAGTAATCGCGGCCACCCAACTCATAAGCATGTGACTCCAGGCGCTCCTGCAACTCCATGCCGGCGAGCGGTCCCCCGGGGAAATCCTGCGCTGGGTTGATGCCAACAACGATGCCGGCATTGGCGTTGCGCTCGTTGCGCGAGTATTGGCTCATGCCATTCGTGACCACGCGCTCCGGCTCGGAGGTGGCCGCCACGACTGTGCCCCCGGGACACATGCAGAAGCTGTAGACCGAGCGACCGTTCTGCGCGTGGTGAACCAACTTGTAGTCAGCGGCGCCCAGGTCGGGATGACCGGCGTATTTGCCGAGTCGGGCTTTGTCGATCAGCGACTGCGGATGCTCGATGCGGAAACCCACGGCGAAGGGCTTCGGCTCTATGAATACGCCACGCTGATGGAGCATGCGGAAGGTATCGCGGGAGCTGTGGCCGAGTGCCATGACGACATGGCGACTGCGGATCGTAGAGCCGTTCGCCAGTACAACACCTTCAATTCCGCCGTCCTCGAGCAGGAGATCCGTGACTTTGCTCTCGAAGCGGACCTCGCCGCCAAGAGCAATCATCTCCTCGCGCATCGTGGAGACCACTCCCGTGAGACGAAAGGTACCGATGTGAGGTTTGTTGACGTACATGATTTCTTCCGGCGCGCCTGCGCGCACGAACTCATGCATCACTTTGCGGCCGTAGAATTTCGGGTCCTTGATCTGGCTGTAGAGCTTGCCGTCGGAGAACAGGCCGGCGCCACCCTCGCCGAATTGCACGTTGGATTCCGGGGTCAGGGTTTTCTTACGCCACAGGGCCCAGGTGTCCTTGGTACGGTGCCGGACGTCCCGGCCGCGCTCCAGGACGATGGGCTTGAACCCCATTTGCGCCAGGAGCAGCGCCGCGAACAGCCCGCAAGGCCCGAAGCCGATGACCACCGGCCGCTCGCTCAGATTCGCCGGCGCATGGCCTACAGGGTGGTAGCTCGTGTCGGGTGCCGGGCGTACGTTACGGTCACCGGCGAGGCGCTTCAGAATGGCCGCTTCGTTGCGTGCCGTCAGATCGATGATGTAGACGAACGAGATGGCGGTGTTTTTCTTGCGGGCGTCGTAGCTGCGCTTGAATACCGTGAAATCCAGCAGATCGGCCGCGTCGAGACTCAAGCGTTTGAGGATCGCTTTGCGCAGGGCGGCGGGGGGGCAATCGAGCGGCAGCGCCAGTTCGGTGATGCGAATCACGAGGTGTCCTGGCCGGTGACTCCGGCAGAGGAATAGAGTGAGGGTACAATAAGCCCTCGATTATATCAGTCTCCCCCAGGTCCCATGGCAGCACGTACGAAATCCAGCGCCCGGTGGCTCAACGAGCACGTCAACGATCCCTACGTGAAGCAGGCGCAGAAGGACGGCTACCGCTCGCGCTCCAGCTATAAGCTGATGCAGCTCAACGAGAAGGACCGGCTGATTCGTCCGGGCATGCTGGTGGTGGACCTGGGCTCCGCCCCGGGGGGCTGGTCCCAGGTGGCGGCACGCCTGGTCGGCGCGAAGGGCCGGGTGTTGGCCACGGACATCCTGCCGATGGAGCCGCTGAAAAACGTCGACTTCATTCAGGGCGACTTCACCCAGGAGCCGGTTCTGAAGCAGGTGCTCGAGTCGCTCGGGGACAACAAACCGGACGTGGTGCTGTCCGACATCGCGCCCAATATCAGCGGTATCGACTCCGCGGACCAGGCGTCGTCCATGTACCTCGTGGAGCTCGCTCTGGACATGGCCCGGCAGGTGCTGAAACCCAAGGGCGACTTTGTCGCGAAGGTGTTCCAGGGCACCGGGTCGGAGGAGTTTCTCAAGGACCTGCGCACCTCATTCGACAAGGTGTTGATTCGTAAACCGGCAGCGTCGCGGGCCCGCTCGCGGGAGGTTTACATGGTGGCGAAGG
>DATBCZ010000215.1:0-11989 GCA_036270175.1 Steroidobacteraceae bacterium
TGGGGGCGGTCTGCGACGTCTATGATGCGGTGACCTCCGATCGGCCCTACAAGGCGGGCTGGGATCCGGCGCACTCGCTATCCCAGATGGCCACCTGGAAGGGCCACTTCGACACGACGGTCTTCCAGTCATTCGTCAAAAGCGTGGGGATCTATCCTACCGGCTCGCTGGTAAAGATGCGCTCCGGACGCCTCGCCGTGGTGCTCGAGCAGAATGCATCTGCTTTGACGAAGCCGCGAGTGAAGATCTTCTTCTCCACCAAGGCCGGCCTGCCCCTGGAACCCCAGATCCTCGACCTGGCGGCGTCCCACGTGACGGACAACATCGAGTCACGCGAATCGCCTGAGAACTGGAATTTTCCGTATCTGAACGAGTTGTGGGATGGGGCTTCGGCGCTGAAGCAGGCGCGCGGGTAGACGCCGCAAGTCTCTTGCGAACCTCAACGGGCAGGGCGATCTTTATGCAATACTAATCAATCTCTTGCGCCACTATTTCGCGAGCGGAAATTGAGAGACTCCTGCCTGCCCTCCTCCGAGACCACGCCCACCACTGCGAGCGACGGGGCGTTCGCTGCCTTCCTGTTTGACATGGACGGGACACTGGTCGACAGCATCGCGTCGGCCAATCGCGTCTGGCGCCGTTGGGCGGCCGCGCACGGACTCGATCCGGAAGCCGTCCTTCGGACGATGCATGGAGTGCGGGCTGTTGAGACCGTTCGCCGACTGAACGTGCCGGGCATGGACCCCGAGCATGAGGCCCACGTCCTGACGCTGGCCGAGATCGATGATGTCGAGGGCGTCGTGGCAATCCAGGGAGCGAAAGCCTTTTTGCACTCGCTGCCAACGGAGCGTTGGGCGATCGTGACCTCGGCGCCCCGTGTGCTGGCCATTCGGCGGCTCGAGGCGGCTGGCATTCCCAGACCGCGAGTCCTGGTCACAGCTGACGATATCGCACACGGAAAACCGGCTCCCGACTGCTTTCTGCTGGCCGCCCGATCACTGGGTGTTGCGGCCGGTGACTGCCTGGTTTGGGAGGACGCGCCGGCCGGTATAAGGGCTGCCGAGGCAGCTGGCGCCGCAGTGATGGTTGTCAGTGCGGCGCATGCCCATCCGATTGAGACGAGCCACCCAGTAATCACCGATTATAACGGCGTCAAGGCCGTTCTCGATGAGTCTGGCCTGCTCCGCGTCCAGTCCCTTTCTTGAGAACATCGGAGCGTCCATGAAAGTCGTCTTCATCGGTGTAGGAAATATGGGCCTGCCCATGGCCGCGAATCTCGTCCGGGCCGGACACGAGGTGCGCGTGTGTGACGCCGATATCGCCAAGGCATCGAGTGTCGCCGCACAGATCGGTGCGGGCGTACTGAGTCGGATGAATGACATCGCCACCGCCGAGATCGTGGTGACGATGCTGCCGGACGGCCGAGTCGTGCGCGACGTCTTACTCGGCGAAGCCGGCGTGGCCTCCTTCGCTCAGCCTGGAACAGTCGTGATCGACATGAGCTCCAGTCAGCCATTGATTACCCGTGAGACGGGTCAAGCACTGGTGACCAAGGGAATCACTCTCATTGACGCGCCCGTGTCCGGCGGCGTGGAGCGGGCCATAAAGGGAACCCTGACGATCATGATTGGAGGCGATGACGCGGCGGTCATCGCAAGGGCAAAAATCCTGCTGTCCTGCCTGGGCACCACTTTTTTCGAGGTCGGCAAACTCGGCTCAGGGCATGCCGCCAAGGCACTCAACAACGTGGTCGCCGCGACCAACTACGCGGCGTTGGCGGAGTCGCTGCTCGTTGCCAAAAAGTATGGCATCGACTCCAGGACGCTGGTGGACATCATCAGCACCTCCACCGGCCAGTCCTTCATCTCGAGCGTGGTCATGAAGCAATTCGTGGTCCCCGAAACCTACAACTCGGGTTTCAAGGTCGGCCTGCTGTCAAAGGATGTCACGATTGCCGCGGAACTGAGCACCGACCTCGGCTGCGTAGCCCCGTTCATACAAATGACAAAGGAGCGTTGGGATGCGGCGCGCGATGTGCTGGGAGCCGACGCCGACCACTCCAAGGCGATCCTGGCATGGTGGCAGGCTCGACGAGCAGTGCCGGGCGAGGAAGGCTAGCGCTCCCTTCTCAAACTGCGAGCGTCATCTGCTCGTGCTCGAGCGCGGGAAATTCGATCCAGAACGTGGTGCCCTGGCCGAGCTGCGTATCGAATCCAATCGTTCCATGCATGTGGCTGACAATTTGCCGGGTGATATGCAAACCCAACCCCGTGCCCCCGGCGCGCCGTCCCGCCGAGGAATCCGCCTGGGAAAATTTCTCGAATATGCGACCGCGAAATTCGTCGGGAATGCCAGGTCCGCTGTCGGCAACGCTCAGACGCACCCGGCCGGCATCGAGGCGCGCCATGAGCGCCACTCTGCCGTGCTGCGGGGAAAATTTGATGGCGTTCGACAGGAGGTTGGATAGAACCTGGGCCAGCCGATCCTCATCGACCGTGATCCGGATATCCGCCGCGATCGGTTCGACTTCCAGGCTGACAGCAAATTTCTGTGCGTAGGACTCCGTGGCTTGCACGGTCCGGTGCACGACCTGCGCCAGCGACACTTCCTGCATGTCGTAGCGCATCTTCCCTGAAGCAATCTTGTCGATGTCGAGAATGTCGTTGATCAGCAGGATCAAGCGCTCGCAATTGCTGTGTGCGATGTCGAGCAGTCGCCCCACCTTCTCGGGCAGTTGACCGGTAAAGGCCCCCAGGATCAGCCCCAGCGAGCCGCGAATGGACGTCAACGGAGTCCGCAACTCATGACTCACCACGGAGATGAACTCGCTCTTGATGCGCTCCACCTCTTTCTGCTCGCTGATGTCCTGGATCTGCGCAATGAAATAGGTGGGGTGGTCGCCGCTGTCACGGACGAGCGAGACACTCAACAGCGTCCAGATGGTTCGGCCGCTCTTGTGGAAATAACGCTTCTCCATCCGGTAGCGGCTGATGTCCCCCGCCAGCGTGCGTTGCAGATAGTCGAGGTCCCGATGCAGATCGTCCGGGTGCGTGATGCACTGGAAATCGTTGGCGAGCAGATCGGCCTCGCTGTAACCCAACAGGGTGCAGAGCGCGCCGTTCACCTTCATGAAGCGGCCGTCCAATTTCACCAGCGCCATCCCGATGGAGGCGGATTCCATGGCGGAGCGGAAGGTCTCCTCGCTTGCCTTGAGGTAGGTGGAGCGGAGCTTGGCGACCAGGACGGCGCGTACGAGTAACGCGAGTAATGCGCCGATGAGGAGCCCGCCTCCCAACATGGCCGCCGGCATCCATGTGCGGTACCGCGCGGTAAACTGCCGCGATGGCGTGAGAGTCAGCTCCCACTCCTTGCCGTATAACCGCAAATCACCCCGATACGCCAGGCTCTCTTCGAGTGAGCCCATGGGGAGACGGCTTTCAAACAATTTCCGGCCGTCGCTGGCTATCGCCACATCGAAGTTGTTTACAATTTCGGCAGTAATGACGGCAGCGAAGAAATCGTCGACCGCGAACACGGCGGCGATATACCCATCGAAATTTCCATCATTGTGCAGCGACAGATACGCTATGAAGGCCCGGTTTCCCCGCCCCGCATCCAGCGGTGAGGTCAACACCACGGCGGGGCGGTCCGACACACTCACCCGCGCCTCGTGCGGCGCCAGGGCAACAATGTCATTGAGACCGAGCGCCTTTTCCCCGCCCTCCTGGGGCTCGATCCACCGCACGTGGCGGGTTGAATCCAGCCACTGCAGGCTGCGCAACCCGTCCAACTGATCGATATAGTTTGCGGCGTCCTTGCGCCATTGCTCCTGCGGTGTTCCGTCGGCGGCTTCCCAACGCTGTCCCATGCGAACCAGCGCCTTGATCCTGCTCTTGGTTTCCGCGTCGACCAGCAGACGGATCTTGGCCGCGCGCTCCGCCACGATGCCCTGCACGAAGCGCCGCTCTCCCACGTCAAGAACATGATAGAGATAAAACGCCCCACCACTCACGCACAGAAAGATCGCCGCCGGCAGGAGATAGCCCTTTTCCCGGATCATCCACTCCATGGTCTCGGCGCGGCGAACCGTCAACATGGTGACGAATATGGCGAGCAAGCCCGTAAACAACAGCCCGCCCACGAGCACGAACACAGGCTCGGTGTTGCGGTGGGTCTGCTCGAAGGCCGGCGTGCTCGTCCAGACGACCAGCCACTGCTGGCGCATGACGTTGATCTGGCGGCGGACCACGAAAGCGGGTGTCCCGGTGGACTGCTCTCCGTCGGCATATACCAAGCTCTGCTGGGACTCGGTGGTTCCGTCGTAAACTCTGATGTCGAGGAGCGCGCCCTGACTCGCCGTGAGAGCGTGGAGGAAATTCCGTGCGACCACCGGAGAGAAGATCCAGCCCAGGAGCGCGGCACGCCGGTCGGCGACGGTCGTGACACTCTTGCCGGGCGCATACATCGGCTGCAGGAGCAGGAAGCCGGGAGTGGCCTGTCCGTCCCGATGCAGAACGATGTTGCCGCTGATGGTCGACTCGCCGCTGTCGCGGGCGAGTTCCGCCGCCTGCTGGCGATTGGCCTCGAAGGCGATGTTGAATCCGATCGCGTTGGAAGTGGCGGCTTGCGACTCGAAATATTTCACCAGGTAGTAGGGCTTGCCCTGCGTGTCCGGGTGAATCGTGAATTGCTCCGCGTGGTCGCGGCGCGCCCGCGCCAGGTAGTCCACCAGCGACCCGGCCGGCACCGGCTCGATAAAGCCCATGCCGTCGATGCCCGGGAAGTTCTTCTTCAACTCGATGGTACGCACATACGTGCGCCATTCCTCGCGCGACACATTGTCCGATCCGAGGAAGTAGGCGACCGCGCCCAGCAGAGCATGATCGTACGAATCGAGGCGATGCCTCAGGGCAATTTCGTTTTCGAGCGCCAATCCCGCGAACGCACCTTCATTCTGCGTCCTGACACTCTCCGCGGTGAACTTCCAGGCATAGAAGGTGACGCCGAGCGAGGTGACCAACGCCAACATCGCCACGACCGGCAACCCATCCAGCGGCCGGTCGCGCCATACGAGACGGGCATGGCTGCCGGCGGCGGCCAGCACCAGGGGCAGAAAGACGAGGACGCCGAAGGTGTCCCCGCCCCACCAGGCGAGCCAGTTATCCAGGATGTTCTGCGGAACCAGCAGTCCGCTCAGATAGAGCGTGCTCACCCCCAAGGTTGACCCGACACAACAGGCAACAGGACCTGCCAGGATGAACAGCCGCACCAGGTCGACGGGTTGATTCAACCGCAGTGGCAGGCCGATGTAGCGGGCGATCGAGGCTCGGCCGGCCACCGACTGGAGGGTCGAGCCGACCGCGATACCGAGCGCGGCCAGCACCTTGGGCAGCAACAGTCCGTGCTCAGGGGAATACGCCCCCGAGTTGTAGGCGTTCAGCAGGAACGAGCCCACCAACACACCGGGCCAGAGCCGCCACCCGTAAACGATGAGCATCCCGAGGGCGATGCCGGAGGGGGGCCAGATAACCGTGGCGTATCCGGGGGGCAACGCCAACAGCAACCCGAGTTTGCCGCTCAGAAAATAGAGCGCCGCGAGAAGCGCGGTGCGTCCGACCCAGGTGGAGGGAGCGGACTGCATCATGCCAACGGGGACGCCGCGGTGTCCTTGAGCCATGCGTTAGCGCGACCGTTGCCATTCGCAGACCGACCCCATTCGGCCGGTTTCACGGAATGAGACCAGGGTCTGTGAGAAACTGCCGCGCAGCGAGGCTTCATGGGGAGGGTATTAGCTTTCGGGAAGCCTACAGGCTCGTTGTAGAAGGAATGCTGAATGGCTCGCGATAATTCGATCGACTCCGGTGCCATTACTACCCGCCTGCGGACCCTTTCGGACGAGATGCCCCTCACAGTCCTGGTAGTTCGCGCCGCGCTGGCCGCCGCAACCGGCAACAAGTCCCCCCAGGCCTGAGCGGTGGAGCGCGCCCTCCTTCAAAACGTCCTTTACGTGGATGACGAGCCGCACATTCGCGAGATCGTCGCAATGGCACTCAGCCTGTCCGGAGACCTGTCAGTCCAGACCTGCGATTCGGGCAGCCAGGCGCTCGCACTCATGCGCGCGCAGAGGCCGGACCTGGTGCTGCTCGATGTCATGATGCCGGATATGGACGGCCCGGCCACACTCGCCAGGATGCGCGCGGATGCGGCGCTGGCAAGCCTCCCCGTGGTCTTCATGACGGCGAAGGCCATGCCGCATGAAATCTCGGGATTTCTGCAGATCGGAGCCATTGGAGTGATCGCCAAGCCCTTCGATCCCATGCGCCTGGCGGACCAGGTCCTTCAGATGTGGGAGAGATTGGCTGATGCCGGATGACCGGACTGACGGGAAAGCGGCCCTGCAGGAGCGTGTTGCGCAACTGGGGCTGCAATTTCTACGACGCACGCTGGGCGATTTGGTCACGATCCGCGAATGTCTGGACGCGTGCGCCGCGGGTGACGTGGGCGCCATCGCCCAGTTGGAACGGTTGACTCACCGGATTCACGGCACCGGATTGACTTTCGGCTTCCCGGCCATCAGTCAGTATGCGGCGGACCTGGAGAGACTTGCGAGAGCCGCGCTGCGCAGTCCCATCGGGGATTCCGAAATGCTCGAGAGCCTCGCGGCCGGCGCGCGGCACCTCGCGGATGAGGTGACGCGGACCGCGAAAGCAGCGGGCGTGTCGAGCGCGCGCTAGGGGGCTGCGGGACGGCTCGAAATATGTTGGACCGCACGCGCTCGCACGGCCCACCAGTGAAACGGAATACCAGCCGCGGCCAGCGCAAGTGCCCAGAGCAGATCTTCCCGGTGCATACCTATGAATACATAGATGCAATACACCACCGCCACGAGCGCAGCCGCGAACCACGTAAGCTCGCGACGCCCCACACGCGTGATCTTGCCCTGCCTCCATAACACCAACACCGCGAGAGAACACGCCAGGTAGAGCGGCAGGTTCGCAGCGGTCACGAGAACGCTGAGGAAGGTGAAGACCTTCGTCATCGACGCGTTGTAATTGAACCAGAGCGTGATACTGGCCGCCACGCCCGTGAGGAGGAAGGCATACACCGGAGCCGCCTGGGAATTCACCTTCCCAAGAGCCGCGGGAAAGTTGCCATGCCGGGCGAACGCCTGCGTCAGGTCACCCACCACCAGGGTCCAGCCATTCAGCGCGCCCAGGCCGCTGATGACAATGAACAGCGCCAGCCAGCGCCCATACTGGGCACCCAGGTATTGGCCGAACAGGTCGGCGAACGGCGCGTTTGAGGCGCTCAGCTGCGCTTGTGGAATCAACAGCATCGGGACGATCGAAATAGACAGGCAGATGAGTGCCGTGGCGGCGGTGCCCACGAGGGTCGCGCGGGGAATGGTGCGCGCCGGATCGATGACTTTGCCCGCCGGCATCATGGCGCACTCGATCCCGAGCATGGCGAACAACGCGATGCTCGAGGCAGCCATCACTTCCTGCAATGAGGCCGGATTCGGCGGAACGTGCGCGGCGTAGACCGAGGGATGCTCGATGAGTTGCCAAACCCCCAGGATGATGATGCCGACCTGGGGCAGCAGCTTCAAAACCGTCGTGACCATCTGCATCCAGGCAGCCGTGCGGATGCCGAGGCAGTTGATCAACACGAACAACCACAGGAGCGAAAGCGATACCACCGGTGGCAACCAGGGGGTAGTTTGCAGAGACGGAACCAGGACCGCCAGATAGCCGACCACGGCGATCGCGATGGTGGCGTTGGTCACCCAGGTCGACACCCAGTAACACCACAACACGTAAAAGGAGACACCACTGCCGAAAGCACGCTGTGTGTACGTGTAAGGTCCATCGTCTCCAGGATACGACCGCGCGAGACCTGAGAACACCATCGCCAGCATCACACAGCCGACGATAGTGATGCCCCACGCGGGCACCGCATTCAACCCGTAAGGCGCCAGGGCCGCGGGCATCTGGAAAATGCCGACGCCGATGGTGTTGCCAATCACCAGCGCCGTGCAGGTCCAGAACCCGAGGGCCCTGGTTTCGGACGAAGGAGCGCCCGCGTCAGCTGCAGAAGTTTTTACCTGGGGCCGGGAAGCGTCTGTCATGCGGCGCGCCGTCAACCCGGCGCGAGCGCTTCGGTCAGCGCACTTTCCAACAGAACCATGGCCTCGTCGACATGCGCTTTATTGATCATGAGCGGCGGAATGAAACGGACCGTGCTGACGCCACAGGAAAGCAGGAGTAGCCCATTGTGGAACGCCCGGGTGAGCACCTTGTCAGCCAACGCCCTGGCGGGCTTGCAGCTGACGCGGTCCTCCACGAGCTCCATGCCGATCATGAGCCCTTTCCCGCGCACATCGCCGATGCAACCAAAGCGGTTCTGGAGCTCACGCAGTCGACCCATGAAATACTCTCCAACGGTAGCGGCATTGGCAGTGTACTCGTGTTCGACGAGGTCCAGGGTGGCGAGCGCCGCGGCACAGGTGACCGGATTGCCTCCATAGGTGTTGCCGTGAGCACCCCGCTTCCACTTCTCCATGTGACGGCGACAGGCCACGGTCAGACCGATGGGCAACCCCGACCCCAATCCCTTTGCCAAAGTCATGATGTCCGGCGATACGCCCCAGTGCTGACTCGCGAACATGCGCCCAGTGCGCCCGATGCCGCTTTGGACCTCATCGAATATCAGCAGGATGCCGTGCCGGTCGCACAGATCGCGCAACCCCTGCAGAAAGCCATCTGGGGGTACCAGGTAACCCCCTTCCCCCTGGATGGGCTCGACCAGTATCGCGGCGACCTCGGTCGGCGGCACGTTGCACTGGAAGAGCATTGTCTCGATGTAATCGAGCACCGCTCTGCCCTGATCCTGCCCCGCGAACAGCGGCCGGAAGGTATTAGGATAAGGCACATGCGTGACGCCGGGCATGGTTGGAAAAAAGCCGGCCTGCTGCGTGTACTTGCTGGCCGTGAATGACAGCGACCCCATGGAGCGACCATGGAAGCCGCCGAGGAAGCCTATGAATCGGGGCCGACCGGTGACGTAGCGAGCGAGTTTCAGCGCGCCCTCGACGGACTCGGTGCCACTCTGACACACGAGTACCTGCACGGGCTCGCGCATCGGCGCCAGCGAGTTGATTCGCTCCCCGAGCCTCGTCATGCGCTCGTGCCAGTAATCGCTCGAGATATGCAGAAAATCGTCCGTCGCATCCTTGATGGCCTGGACAACCTTCGGATGAGCGTGGCCCGTGCTGCAGACGGCAATCCCGGACGCGAAGTCGAGGAAGCGATTGCCGTCGACATCCCAAACCTCCGCTCCACGACCTTTCGCCATCACGAAAGGATAGTCACGCGGATACGAGGGGGTGCTGACCAGACGGTCGCGTTCAATCAACGCCTGCGCCTTCGGACCCGGCAGCGGCATACGGACATGGGGCAAACGCATATCAGCTCCTCGATGCCGCGCGACCGCCACGGTTCGCGGTCGGCAGAACAATTCGTACCGGACTCTCGTGGGCAGCCCGGGTGCGCGCGTGTAGATCCCGCAGACTCGCCAGATCCACGGGATCCGGCGCCGCCAACACCTCGAGCTCGTCCGCGACCCGCAGTGGCCAACCCGTTGCCTTCTGCGCCGCCTCCACTGTCACACCCGGGTAAAGCGCCGTCAATTGCAGCTCGTCGGTGTGCGGGTCGGGGCGTAATACTCCAAGATCCGTTATCACCGCCTGCGGCCCCCGGCCGGGGCACCTGGCAGCGCGGCGCGCCCCATTGCCCTCCAGGAATCCGCAGGACGTGCGGAAATCCAGGCGCGGGACGAAAGTGCGCGGCGACTGTTTGATGATGATCAGTACCTCGCGCGCGTGAGTCGCGATTTCCGGTGCGCCTCCGGCACCCGGCAACCTCACGGTGGGACGGGGATAGTCCCCGATGACGGTGCTGTTGAGGTTTCCGTAGCGGTCGATTTGCGCCGCACCGAGAAACCCCACGTCAACACGACCCCGTTGCAGGTAGTGAGTGAAAATCTCGGGCAATGGGATGACGGCGGCGGCGGTTTCCGCGAGCTCGCTATCACCAATCGACAGCGGCAGTACGCGCGGTCGCGTCCCGACGGTGCCCGACTCGTAAATGAGCACGAGGTCCGGCGCATGAGTCATGCGCGCGAGATTGCAGGCTGCGCTGGGCAGCCCAATACCAACGAAACACACGGCGCCGTTGCGGAGCTGCCGGGCCGCGGTTACCGTCATCATCTCTTCAGCGGTGTAGTCAGGTGCGCCCGGCGAATTCATGCGGCCACTCCCAGCACGCGCAGGTGCTCTTCGTGATCACGAACACTCAGAACGTGTTTCTCCATCCATGCAGTAAATGCCTGACGATCCCGCGAGATGTCATCCCAGGCAATATAAAAGCGATTATCGCGTGGGTAGTAGCCCTGCGCGTAAGAGGGATAGGCGCCACCCGGAACGATACTCACGCTCGCGATCGTCGCCGCGGGCAACACGACCGCATTCATGTCTGCAGCGAAGCGCTCAACCTGCTCCTCGACCGTAATCAACAAACGGTCAGCAGCCATCGCGGCCTCCTTGGCGGCGCCGAGAATGCCGCGGATCAGGACATTTCCATTCGCATCGACCTGCTGCGCATGAAGTATCGTAACGTCGGGGTTGATCGCGGGCACGGCGGCCAACGCAACACCCGTAAACGGACACTCGAGAGAGCGCAACGGTGCGCCAGGTACGCTGGCGAGACCGGTGTCGGCGTAACGGCGCATCAACCCGCACGGCAGGCCGCTTGCACCGGCCTGATAGGCAACGGCCATCTCTCCATGTGAATGCTCGACGATCGCCAGCGGCGCGGGCCAGTCCGTCGTGATCGCCTCCCTCAGCCGATGCAACGAGCCGACACCAGGATTTCCACCCCAGGAAAAAGTCAGTCGAGTCGCGCACCCCATGCCGATCATCTGGTCATAGACCAGGTCCGGCGTCATGCGGATGAGATGGAGGTTGCGCCGCTGTTGTCGGATGATCTCGTGCCCGGCGGCATGCGGGATGAGATGTGTGAATCCCTCCAGCGCAATACTCTGCCCGTCACGGACGTGGCGCCCGATTGCATCGGCCAGGGGCAGGAGTTCCATAGCCCTACTCCACTACGGTTTGAGACTGTTCGCGCATATATTGCGGCAGATAATAGAAGGACGCGATGGCCTTGCCGGTGTTACCCGAGCCCTTCCAACCAGCGAAGGGCTGGTACCCCGGCCATGCTCCGGTAGTCGCGCCCTGCGGACGGTTGGCATACGTCACGCCGGCCTCGATGTGCTCGTGAAACCAACCCACCTCGTCGCTCGCGCCGTAAAAGCCGGCGGTGAGCCCCAATGAGGAGCGGTTTGCAAGCTGCATCGCCTCTTCATTGGAGGATACGCGCTGGACCATGAGGATCGGGAGAAACATCTCCTTCTCCCACAGAGGATGATCCGGAGGCGCTTCGG
Source organism: Steroidobacteraceae bacterium (assembly GCA_036270175.1). Taxonomy (GTDB): domain Bacteria; phylum Pseudomonadota; class Gammaproteobacteria; order Steroidobacterales; family Steroidobacteraceae; genus 13-2-20CM-66-19. The sequence continues at coordinate 11,503 of DATBCZ010000215.1, forward strand.
CGACAATGGGCCGTACGTAGAATCCTCGCACCAGGTCGGCGTCTCGGAGCTGCTCACCGGCAAGGAGTGGACGCGCACCTGCGGTACTGAGCTGATCCGCATAGCGGGCGTAGTTCTGGTAGCCCGCCAGCGTCGCCACCGGCCCGAGCCAGTTTTTCTGCAGAGCAGGATTCCCAACCCCCAAGGCACTCGTCTGCCGCACCAGGCGCTCCAACAAGGCATCAGCAACCTCCCGGCGCACATACAGCCGGGACAATGCGGAGCATTTCTGCCCGCCCATGCCGAAAGCGGAGCGGACGATGCCGGTGGCCGCACGATCGAGATCGGCGCTGGCCGTCACGATGCAGGAGTTCTTGCCTCCCATTTCCGCGATATAGGGTCGCGGATAGGGCCCGGTCTGTAGTCCGCGGGCAATCTGCATGCCGACGTTGTGAGACCCGGTGAACGTCACGCCGGCCGTCAGCGGATGACCCGTCAGCGTCGGACC